>JAPLCR010000127.1:0-5714 GCA_026392135.1 Armatimonadota bacterium | reverse complement strand
AACCTATTTGTTGACGTGACGGAGCCTGTCCGCAATCTAGCAGACAGAGCCACCCACGTTGCCGCCGACATATTCTACGCCTGTATCGACGAGTTCTATGATCGCTCCACACCGCGCAGAGACACTCACCGAACTTTCGCTCAAGCCACCCTCAAAGGCTTAGGGCAGTACTTTAACGTGGATGATACGACTCTAAACGACCTTATACATCCAACTACAGACTTACTCCAAGATACCCAACGGATATGCGATGGCTACGCCCTTAACCATGCGTTAGATGAGACTGCTCTGTTCCGCGCTATCGGCTTTCACGCAGGTTCGGAGATTCTTGCGGATGAGGAGTTTCGTATTCTGGACGCATTCCTCCACGCCAACTACCCCGATACCGTACTCTACCTCAAGAACCACGAAGTAGCCATTGGCGACTCGACGCGTCCAGCATACCACTGGGTAAAGATACACACATCAGTTGAAGCCGACCATTTCCAGTTCGCGATGCAGGGGGCGAACGATGCTCTACGCTACTACGCTGGTACACAGCCGCTTGCAACCGTAAAGGAGCAGATATTGGATGGCTTCGACCAGTTCGCCGAGGTTCAGACAGAATTCATGCAACACTTGCTCTGAATTTTACAATTATTTGCAAACCAGCGCACTGCAAGCAAATAGTGAAGCCTATCGCTAAATAACTCGTATATTAGGTAGACAGTCCGTAAAGGAGATAAGAGATGCGTATCAAACCAATGGGGAAATTCATCATCTTCATACTGGCACTCGGCATCGTTGTAGGCGGGTACCGTACATGGAGTCAGCGCGGTGGAGGTGGGGCGGGAGGCTCTGTCAGTAGTGTTGGTGGCGACCAAGGGCTACTAGGGCGTCCGTTGCGAGTCGGTGTGGTCTACTGGCCCGGCTATGCCGGAGGCGTATTTGCCAACAGCGGCTTCAAGCCTAACAAAGAGTGTATTTTCTGGAACAACCACAAACTGCTTGTCGAGTTCGTAGACATTGAAGACCCTGATCAAGCTAACAAAGCGTTCGCCAAAGGAGGTCCCGACGGTATCGACATCGTATGGTCAACCGTAGACTACTGGGCAAACAATGGAGTGAGTTTGGCTAAAGGGGGCTTAAAAGCCAAAGCAATAATGCAGGTAGACTGGAGTCAAGGTGGTGATGCTATCGTGGCAGACAACTCTATTAAACGAATAGAAGACCTTGCAGGCAAGCGAATTGCGCTCATTCAGTTCACGCCGAGCCACTGGTTGCTAGAGTATAGTATCAACAATTCGAGCCTCTCAGACGACGTGCAGAAGCGTATCGTGACTGACCTCGTGAATAGCGACTCGCAGGAGGCAGCAAGAGATGCTTTCATTACCAAGCGAGTCCCTGCCGCAGTCGTCTGGGAACCCTTTGTAAGCGAAGCCCTAAAGCGCAGACCAGATAGCCATATCCTTGTAAGTTCCGCGTTCGCGCCCAACCTGATTGCAGACATAATGGTGGCGCAAGACAGCTTCATTCAGTCTCACCCTGAAGTTGTTCAAGCCTTTGTGTCGGGTTGGCTGGAAGGTGCGACAGAGGCAAACCGCAACAGAGACAAAACAGTACAGCTTTTGATGGAGAGCGAACCACCCTATAAGCAGGCAGGGGAAGAAGCCACTCGCGATGGACTGAGCAAGGTGCGCCTCGCCGATTTGAGCGACAACGCAAAGATGTTTGGCTTGAGTGGCAACGCTCCTGAGTTTGACCGCATTTTCCACCAAGCAGGGCAAGCATGGCTTCGCAGAGGCTATATCTCTCACCAACTCACGCCAGAAGAGGCTAAGACCGACCAGTTTGTTCGTACGCTCTACCAACAGACCCCTGTAAACCCACCGACGCAGGTAATCAAGCCCGAGCCAACTAATAAGCCTCCACAAACGGTGCTTACAAAGCCTGTTCGTATCCTCTTCTCAACGGGTTCGGCAGAGTTAGACGGAAATGCACGGAGTATTCTGGACGACCAAGTGGTGACCTTAGCCAAATCGTTCTCTAGCAGTTATCTCCATGTAGAAGGCAATACAGATAACGTAGGTTCGCCCACCAAAAACACGGCACTCAGTGAGAACAGGGCACAATCTGTAGTCAACTATCTGGTCTCAAAAGGTATTGACCGTAACCAACTCGCCGCCAAGGGCAACGGTCCTTACAAACCTATCGCCGACAATGGCTCAGATACAGGGCGTGCCCGTAATCGGCGGACGGATGTGGTTGTGAAACACCACTAGAAAACTCGAACCATGCCAACCCCTAAACGACAATATAGTGGCGTGCGCGGCACTCTTTCGCGCCGAGCAGACACAACTCTCAGCCTTGTTGCGCTCAGTGTCGCTTTTCTCGCATGGTTCCTCGTCACCTATGAATATGCCCCAGACAAGCGGCTGGTTCTGGGGCTATTCCTACCATCACCGATGGACATAGTGCGGGGAACGCAAGATCTCTTTCGGATGGGTGAGATGCCCGGCGCGATTTGGGTGAGCCTGTGGCGTATCGCGCAAGCCATGTTCTATACTATACTTGTTGGTGTGCCCATCGGAGTCCTTATGGGAAGCATTCCCGTAATAGACGCGCTCTTGCGGAAGTTTATTGACGGCTTCAAGAGCGTACCGCCAACCGCGTTTATTGGTCTCATTATTCTTTGGTTTGGGATAGAGGAGCGCTCCAAGACGGTGTTTCTATTTCTTGGTGCTATCTTCTACATGATATTGATGACCAAAAACGCCATTCAGAACGTTCCCGAATCCTACGTTACGGTAGCGACGGACATCGGGGCAAGTCGGTTAGAACTGATACGCGGCGTACTTATTCCAGGTGCTCTCCCACAAATTTGGGATGCAATTATAGTCTGTAATGGGCTAATGTGGACGTATATTATTCTTGCCGAATGGGTAAACGCTAATTCGGGCTTGGGACATACTATAAGCATCGCCAGCCGCCTGAATCGTAGCGATGAAGTCTTTGCGGGTGTTATCGCTATCGCAATTATCTCTGCTTCTACCGACTGGGCATTACGCGCCATTCGGAAGCGTTTTTTGAACTGGTGAACAACTACTTGGAAGAGCAAAAACCCACTCCTATCCCGTTTGTCGAAATACGAAACGTTTACAAGGCGTTTCCCACTCAACCCAATGCACAGTCCGTTCCTGCGGTGCAAGATGTCAGCCTGCTGATACCGCATCAAGAGGAGGGGGACTTTGTAGCGTTCTTGGGTCCCTCCGGTTGCGGCAAAAGCACTCTGCTACAGATGATTTCCGGTTTACTCCCCCCTGACAAGGGGGAAGTGTATGCACTCGGTAAAGAGGTAGCTGGTCCCGACGCGCAATCTGTCACAGTACAACAAGCGTACACCTGTTTCCCATGGCTTTCCGTGTTGGGAAATGTGGAGTTCGGCTTGAAGGTACATGGGGCTTCGGGAGTGGAGCGGCGTAAAACCGCGACGGAATATCTCCAGAAAGTAGGGCTAGGAGATAGGTTAGACGCAAACCCCAGACAGCTTTCAGGTGGTATGCAGCAACGCGTCGCCATAGCACGCACCCTCGCAATGCGCCTCCCTATCGTTCTGATGGACGAACCCTTCGGGGCTCTCGACGCGCAAACCCGCGCCGATATGCAGGAGATGCTCCTTAGTCTATGGCAAGCCGAGAATAATTTGGTTGTTTTCGTAACGCACGATATATCGGAAGCACTACTGCTCGCTAACCGTATCATCGTCTTTTCCAGCCGCCCTGCCCGTATTGTCTACGATATGCAGGTTCCTTTTGAGCGCCCACGTCCGCAGTCTCTGCTCTATGATAGTCAGTTTCTCAAGTTGAGTCAAGTTCTCGTAGGCTTGCTCAAGCACTCAGAAGCCGCCTTCACTAACAGCACCGCCAAAAGCGGGAATTAACACGAACTATGCCCAAAGTGAATCGCTATATTGCCGCCTTTAAGGAGAGTTATAATACTGCCAGTTTGGCAACTATTGTAGCACTCTCTTTCGGGCTTTTAAGCCCGGTTCCCTTTCTCACCGGTCTTATTCTTGAGATAGCGTACCTCCTCACCGTCCCCGACTCGAAGTGGTATGAGGCGCGTATGTCGCGAAGGTTCGACGCGGATATTATAGAGCGACGCAGACAAATGAAGGAGGCTATTCTGCCCACCTTGCGCCTTGAGATACAGGCGCGTTGGGGACATTTGGAGGAAACACGAAGGCAGATAGACGACCACTCTCAGGAAGATAAGGAGTGGTTCCTGGAGGTGCTTCGCAAGCTCGACTATTTGATGGATAAGTTCCTGCTTTTCGCACAAAAAGAGGCGCAGTTCAGAAGTTACCTTGAGCGACTACACACGGAGATAGTAGGCGATACTTTCGACCTTCATCTTGAAGGAGAGGAGCGGACTTCAGACCTTCCACGCCGTAAACGTCGTATGGAAAATGACATTACACACCGCCCGTTGAATGTCGTTGCTTTGGATACCGCACACGGAGCTGAAGACCAGTGGGGACAGAGAACAGCGAAAGAGATTCAGGAGCGATACGCCCTGGAACAGGAGAAAATTGAACAGGTATTAGCGCAGGAAACAGACGAGGCAAACCGCGCCGTCCTGATGAAACGCAAGGATATACTAGGTAGACGCGACGAGTTTGCCGGTAAAATTGGTAAGATATTGGGGAATATAAGTCACCAATTAAGGCTGGTCGAAGACACTTTTGGTCTTATCAATGATGAGATTCGAGCGCGTTCGCCTGAACAAATACTGGCGGACATTGAGGAAGTAGTTATCGCTACGGACCCAGAAGCCCCGCGCCCATCCCCCAATGCGCCCTCATACTGTCCTGCGGACATCTTTCTCCCGATTCGGGAGAAAGACCTGCCTGTAAGGTGGGGAGGTTTGACGATAGACTCTGGAACAGTTTAACTAGAGAGAGTCCCTTAATGAAAGGAAATACCTATGAGTCTAAAAAGTACGCTTCGCAAGGCGGCAGGGCTATTGGTGGAGTTACCGTCGGAAGAGTATTCGGAGGAGCGAGCAGAAAAACCGCGCCCCTCATCTAAATCTGCGACAGACCAACTCTTCGCGGAGTTAGAAGCGGAGGCGAAAGCACCTCATGACGCGCCGCCCGCCGTCAAAACAGTGGAGCAGATAGTGCGAGACATAGAGGGACCTAATCTCAATCAGATAGCGGTTCCAACTACAGCCCCGCCTACTTATGTGAATCCAGATGGTAGCCCCAACTTTGGGGCTATTTATCAGGCGACGAAACTACCTGCCGCCCCATTTACGGCGGAGCAGATTTTAGAGATGTTTTCCGCCCTACCATCCGACTTACCGTTAGAAATCAAGCGCCAAACGATACGGGTTTCCATCAATGCAATGGGTAAATCTATCGGTGCAAACCCGGAAAACATCGTGGCAGACGCTTCTCGCAAACTGGCGGCTCTCGCCTCATACTCAGAGCATCTCTCCAAAACTACTGGGGAGTTTATTTCGCTTTCCGAGCAAAAAATAGCGATACTACAGGCGCAAATGGAAGAGACTCGCAAATCTATTGATGAGGCGCAGAAGAAATTGGAATTTCAAACCACGCTTTGCACCCAAGAGTCAGAGCGATTGGACGACGTTTTAGAGTTTTTCAGCCTTGATGTCGCACCATCAAAATACGCACCGTGATTTGCCTCCATTCTTGTACTGTACGGCAC
>JAPLCR010000223.1 GCA_026392135.1 Armatimonadota bacterium | reverse complement strand
CGAAGGAGAGGTTGGGTGAGGTTATGTCGAGATTTCCGCAACTCTGAACTCATAGGGCGCAAGTCTAGTCATCTACTTCACGCAACCCAATTAACAAAGCAGGGATAGTCACTCCCCATGTCGAACTAAAGAGCCATAGAGGGTTCATTTGACAACGGGAGGCTTTTTGCGTGTTAAAACGTCGTTTTGGAAAAACAGAGATGAATTTAAGTGTACTCACGTTTGGGGCGATGCGAATCATCCCCGAAGGCAGCGAGACACAAACACAGTGTACTGATCGCGCTTTTGCAACCCTGCGCCGCGCCATAGATGTGGGTATTAATCACATTGAGACGGCGCGTGGCTATGGGCAGAGCGAAGAGCTTATTGGGCGTGCCCTCAAGGAGGGGGTCATTAAACGCGAAGAGTTCTATCTCACCACAAAGATAGGTCCCACAGAAACTGCCCAACAGTTCCGTTCTAGCCTCGACGATAGCATGAAACGGATGGGGGTAGATTTCGTGGACAATCTCGATATTCACGGTATCAACACAATGGAGATCATCAAACTCTCCGCACGCAAAGATGGATGCATAGAGGCGAGTCAGCAGGCAATCTCAGAGGGGTTGGTGGCTCACCTAGGCTTCTCGACTCACGCACCTGTAGAGGTGATATTGGCGGCACTCAACACCGACCTATTCTCTTCCATCAACCTGCACTACTATTTTGTGAACCCACGCAACAAGCCCGCAGTAGACCTTGCTGTTTCAAAGGATATGGGCGTTTTCATCATTTCGCCTACCGATAAAGGAGGGCAACTCTTCAACCCGCCCCCAAAACTTGTTGAACTGTGCAACCCATGGACACCTATTCAGATGAACCAGAGATGGCTTCTCACCCAACCCCAAGTACATACACTCTCCCTAGGTTGTGCTAAGCCCTCCGAGTTCGATGCACATCTCGCTATGGCGAACCGTGAACAGGGGGCATTAGCTCCTGAAGAAGAGGCAATTTTCGGAACACTAGCGGAAGCGATGCGCGGTATGGGCAGTACCTACTGCTCCTTCTGTCACGCCTGCCTGCCCTGTCCGGAAGAGGTGCATATCCCCGAGATTCTGCGATTCCGCAACCTTGCAAAAGCCTATGATATGCTCGAATTCGGGAAATATCGCTACAAGATGCTCTCACACCGCGACCCCGTAACAGGGGAGCGTATCGGAGGTGCAAACCACTGGTTCCCCGGCACAGACGGCAGTTTCTGTACCGATTGCGGAGACTGTCTGCCTCGTTGCCCACTCAATCTGTCCATCCCTCAACTGCTTGCCGAATCGCATGAGATGTTTTCAGGCGAAGTTGGAAAAAGGCTTTGGGCAGAGTAGGGCAGACCTAACAGGCAGGTATTATGAAGAACAGCGTTCGCACACTCACCCTCTCTGTATTCGCTCTCGCCATCTTGAGTATTCTCTTTGTGCTCTATCTCAAGATACGCGTTTCACCTACGCCAGCCAAACTGCCTCCCGCCGAAATACTAGGGCGGTATAGCTACGACACCAGCTTCGGCGGCTTCCAACTCACGCTCTCAACCAACGGAGTCTATGAACTCCACCGTTATAGTAGCGCGGGAGGCAGTGAACAGGAGAGGTCTGAAGGCATCTATACCATCAAAGAGGGTAAAGTAAAATTTACCCCGAATCACTCAGACCAGAAGCCTTGGGAGGGCTACATCATACCTTGGGGACAGCGCACATACTTCCTGAAAGACGGCGACTTTGAGCGATTCTATCGCGCTATTCAAAGGGGCGAAGAGCCGCGTAAAGGAGGGCAAAGTGATGACTTCGCCCTTTACAACGATAAGGAGACGACGCAACCAACCGGTTTACCTAAGTTCCCCCAAGCCTGGCAACATCTTCTTAGAGACATTCGCCCCATAACTAAGGGAATGGAGCCGGGTCATGCCTTCCTCTATCGCGAAGCGAAATCGGCAGTTATCCTCTACAAACAGGGCTACCTACAAGATGCTTCACGCTACGCTCTGGATGTTATCCAGCGTAGTGCCTACTGCGAACAGGGAGAAGCCAGTACCCATGATGTGAATATCGTATTAGGTGCCATAGCACTAAAGTCGGGAAAAACCCAGAAAGCAAAGGAGTATCTCCTTCAGTCTGCCCAGTCATTTCCGGTACGAAGCTCTAGTCCCTATCAATACCTATTAGAAGGTCTGTGGCGAGCAGGCGAAACAGATGCCGTTCTCACGTATATCGAGGCACTTATCAAAAAAGAAGATGACCCCGAAAGAACCGCCAACTGGAAGAGTAGTGTACAGAGCGGCAAGGTTCCCGCCCTATTTGTACTCGATGAGAATTAAGAAAGTATAAGAACCACATTTTAAGGAGAGAGTAGAGATGTCAGACAATCGAAGAAGTCGAATTGTAACGGAAGGGGCACAACGTAGCCCAAATCGCTCTATGTTGAGGGCGGTAGGCTTTGGAGACGCGGACTTTTCAAAGCCCGTCATCGGTATCGCAAACGGATACAGTAACCTCACCCCCTGCAACCTCGGACTGGCTATTTTGGCACGCCGCGCCGAAATAGCGTTGCATGAAGCGGAATGTATGCCGCAGATGTTTGGAACCATCACCATTGCCGATGGCATCTCAATGGGCACAGAGGGAATGAAATACTCCCTCGTCTCCCGTGAAGTTATCGCCGATAGCATCGAGACTGTCATCAACGGGCAGAGCATGGACGGACTGATTGCGATTGGCGGCTGTGACAAGAATATGCCGGGAGCAATGATTGCAATAGCACGCCTGAACGTCCCCTCCATCTTCGTCTATGGCGGAACCATCAAGCCCGGTAACCACAATGGAACGGATTTGACCGTTGTAAGCGTGTTTGAAGCGGTGGGTGCGTACAGTGCTGGAAAGATCGACGAAGAAGAGTTACTGAATATCGAGCGTAAAGCCATACCCGGCGCAGGCTCCTGCGGCGGTATGTATACCGCAAACACCATGTCCAGTATTATCGAAGCGATGGGTATGAGCCTTCCCTACTCCTCCACGATGGCTGCAGTAGATGCCGAGAAAGCGGAGAGCGCGGCGGAGTCTGCGAAGGTTTTGGCGGAGGCAGTAAGGAATCAGATTTTGCCACGTGATATCCTCACTCGAAAAGCCTTCGAGAATGCAATCACGGTAACAATGGCATTGGGCGGCTCTACAAACGCAGTTCTCCACCTCCTCGCGATAGCACACTCTGCCAACGTCCCCCTAAAAATTGAGGACTTTGAGGAGATTCGAGGGCGCGTTCCGGTTCTCTGCGACCTGAAGCCTAGCGGTAAATACGTTGCGACAGACCTACACAGAGCGGGCGGCGTTCCGCTGGTAATGAAGATGCTTTTGAAAGCAGGGCTTCTTCATGGCGACTGCCTCACCATTACCGGACAGACGATTGCGGAGGTTCTGGAAAACGTCGCTGATACTCCCTCCACAGAACAGGATGTGATACGTCCCTTTGATGCTCCCATGTACGCGCAAGGGCACCTCGCTATTCTCAAGGGTAACCTTGCAGAAGAGGGAGCCGTCGCAAAAATAACAGGGGTAAAGAATCCTGTCATAACAGGTCCTGCCCGTGTATTCGAGAGCGAAGAGGACTCACTTAGCGCGGTTTTGGAAGGCAAAATCAAACCTGGCGATATTCTCGTTATCCGCAATGAGGGTCCCAAAGGCGGACCCGGTATGCGCGAAATGCTCTCTCCTACCGCCGCCATTATCGGAGCGGGCTTAGGAGATGCAGTAGGACTGATCACCGATGGGCGTTTCTCTGGTGGAACCTATGGTATGGTCGTTGGGCACGTCGCACCAGAGGCGGCAGTTGGTGGAACAATTGGTCTCGTGCATGAGGGCGATTCGATTACAATCGACGCCCCACAACGCCTCCTCCAACTAAACATCAGTGACGAGGAGTTAGCGAAACGGAGGGCGGCGTGGGTAGCCCCTGAACCGCGCTATCGAAAGGGTGTCCTCGCAAAGTACGCGAAACTGGTCTCTACAAGTAGTAAAGGCGCGGTAACAGACCTGAATGTCTTCGACGAGTAGAGTTCGGTTAACGTTCTTGCCGAACGAGGTTACAGTGGAGGCGCAGTCAGGGGATACCCTACTGGATGCCGCGCTCGAGCATGGAGTAGAAATGCCCCATGAGTGCGGTGGGAACTGCGCCTGCACCACCTGCCATATTCACGTTTTGGAGGGTGCAGAGTATCTCTCGAAGCCAGAAGAGGTGGAGATAGATAGACTACTCTCTGCCGAAAACCGCCAATCTTACTCACGCTTGGGCTGTCAGGCGATTCTCTTATTGGGCGAGATAACGGTGCAGCTGGTGGAAGAGGCGAGCTGGTAGTAAAGCAGAATACGCTCAACTCCCGGCTTAAAGGCTACAGCTCTGCCTCCACTCCGATATATTAATCGCATTTTTCAGAAGTTGCATTGAGACTTACTCCATGGAGGAGCCGAAAGTTTGGTTTAAGGGACTTAGGTAGGAATAACTGTTCCATTTGAAAACCAGAAGCCCTCACCCCCGTCCCCTCTCCCAATTCTGGGCGAGGAGTGACTAGGGCGGAAGACGACTCCGTTGGGCGATAGTCTCCCTTTCCCTAGAGGTTTTGGAAGATT
>JAPLCR010000310.1:31581-42975 GCA_026392135.1 Armatimonadota bacterium | reverse complement strand
GTACTCTCCAGTCTGTTCGCTACATGGAAACTCAGAGGAGAAGAGACACTCACTGCCTGTCAGAACATGATGCAAAAGGCGCTAAAGAGTTCCTTGCCCCACCCTGCCTAATTTCTACTCCCATAACCCTGAACTCTTACAAGCAACTCAAATGAGTCTCAAACCTCCTCAGTGGTGGTATAATACTCTCCAATAGTCACAAGATTGGCTTGCGATTACGCTGTTCCATTCCACCTCAGAAGCACCTTGTGTCTTCAGTCCCTGCAATTGATTCGCTCTCACCTCCTTCAGAAAATGAGAGCAATACACTTTAAGGAGCCTCTCCCATGTCATACCAACCGCACCAATCACCTGTAGATGCTAGCAAGAAAATTCCCGCTGGAATTTGCGGGATACTCTTTGGTGGACTTGGCGTTCACAAGTTCATTCTAGGGTTGACAATGCAAGGCATTATAATGCTTTTGATTACAGTCTTGACACTTGGATTCGGTGGGATTGTGATGGGTGTCATCGGTCTTATCGAAGGCATTATCTATCTTACCAAGAGCGATGAGGACCTCTACAATACCTATATACTGGGCAAAAAGGGGTGGTTCTAACGGCGGCTAATTACATACAGCGGCAAGGAGAAAACGTTTGACACACGATATTCGCGTGACGCTGGAGGGGCGGCGTTACTCGCGCCAACTCTATGTAGAGGGGCGTGAGGTCAGTTCGCTCGGTATACACGACCTAAAGATGAGAGTTGGGAAGACTGCCGTGAAGATGGGCGGCATTGCTAGCGTAGGCACGGCGCGGGAGGAGAGAGGCAAGGGCTACTCGCGCCTGCTGTTCAACGATAGCATGGAGTGGATGCACAGCGAAGGATTCGACTGCTCGCTTCTCTTCGGCATACCCTACTACTACCACAAATTCGGCTACCACACCTGCCTACCGGAGTGCAGAACCACCATCGCGCTACGCGATACGGAGGCGGCGACGAGTAGCCTGACCAGTCGGCTTTACCAAACCTCCGACCTTCCCGCCGTGCGCCGAATCTATGACAAGATGAGCGCAGGGCGGAGCGGCAGTATCGTGCGCGACGAAAAGAGCCGATGGTTTCCGTTTGGCTCTATTCACCTCCGTGACCTGCAAATCTATGTCTTTGAGAGTGCTGACAGGGAGGTCGTGGCGTATGTGACCTACGACTACACCCGCGACTCTTCGCCCCTGCGCCACGAACTCATCAGTACGGAGGTCGGTGCTGTACACCCCCGCTACTATCACGATATTGTACATCACGCCGCGCAACGCGCCCTCGCTATGCGTCTCGAAAAAGTGACGTTCAACACGCCGCCAACCAGTGATTTCATTACGCTACTGAGCCTCTATGGGGCGGAGCAGAACACCCATTACCCGGCGGTTGCGGAGGGTATGGGGCGCATTATCAACCTGACTTCGTTCTTCACAAAGACGCTTACGGAGTGGACGGAACGCGCCCAGAACTCTTGTGAACTATCAGAGAGAGCGTCTTTGCGCCTTGAGACAGATATAGGAGCCATCACGCTACTCTGGCAAGAGGGCGCGGTCACATTAAGCGATACGATTACGGCAAATACAGTAACGCGTCTACCGCAGTACCGCCTCCTCCAGCTCGCGCTCGGCTATTTTGGCGCGGAGAACGCGGGGTTCCTCAGCGATATTGAGATAGAGGGCGACGACACGCTTTTCCGCGCTCTGTTCCCACGGCGGCTCCCCTATCTCTGGATTAGCGACCACTTCTAAAGGCATATCATGACTCTACTCCCCGATGGAACATGGGTAGGCGACATCAGCCAAGCACCGCGAGGATGCAGTCTCGGTAACGAGTCGGCGTTCTTGCGTTGCACCGCGACGGCTGACCTCGACGGAATCTGGCTCGCCGAAAACTCCCGCTGGTATACGGGCGAACTGAGCGTTACGCCGCTTCCCGCTTCGGACTGGGAGGTATCGGAGGTATTCTACGCGCCTAACGAGCAGGGAGTAGTCTATCAACGGGCGGACGGGGCAAGGATTACAAAGAAAATCACTCTGGACGCAAAAGCCCCTACTGTCCACATCAAAATTGAGTCGAGCTACCTCCCACGTGATAGCGCGGTCAAGTACGAGGTGCGTTGGCGAGTAGGCGCAGCGTTGAGCGACGCGCACCGGCAACAACCGTATGGGCATATCGAGCGGCGCTGGAAGTTGGCTGAAGTATCGGGAGGGCAAATCAGCGTCCGCTCCATGGATGCCGAAGAGGAGTCTCTTGAGATAACCTCATGGAACAAACTCGATAAAGCAGAGTGGTTGGAGCCGAACCTCTTCACGGCGGAGTGTACGCTAGACGAAAATGAAGGAGGCGTTAGCCTTTACCTACGACCCTACGACGTAGTCGATTTTCAAGCGGAGGATGCCTATCAACATCTCAATCCGCCCTTAATTAGCCTCCCCAATCTCCCGCCTGAAAGCCTCATCCCCGCCGCGCATAAGTGGGGGCGGGTCTGTAGTTGGCGCGTCTTCCACAAATACGGGACGGGCGATTGGGGCTTCACGAACGACCCGCCGGGAAACACGATAGTTACACGAGACTGCGCGTGGTATATTTTTGGCGCGGACTACTTCGCGCCGGAACTCTCCTCCAAACTGCTCGACACCCTCAAACGCCACTGCATCTACCCAAGCGGCAAAGTCGCGGAGTACGTGCGCCTCGAAACCGGAAACGTTACTATAGACGACTACGGCTTGAATATCAACGACGCGACACCCCTCTTTCTGCTTGGTCTCGCGCATCATCATCGACGGATGTCGGAGCGCGGTCAGCCCTACCCGCTCGAAGCGATACAAGCCGATTTTGCCCTCGCCCGTCGGTGCGCGGACTGGATACTTCAACAGCGCAATGCAAACGGCTTGGTATGGTGTGATGGCAAAGGAACGAACGTCTGGGGAATTGGCGGGTGGCGTAACATAATACCCGCCTACCGCCTCGCGGGGGAACTCACGGAGTTGAACGCGCTCTGCGTCGCCGCGCTTCGCGCTGTGGCGGGGCTGGCTACGTCCGCAGGAGATTTCGCCGCTGCGACGCGCTACACCGCTTCCGCCGAAGCCCTTAGCGAAGCGATGGCGCAACTGGTAAACCCTGCGACTGGAATGTTCTACCTGAACCGCGATGAAAACGGCGCGAACCCGCAAATCGCTATAGACTGTGCCCTCCCCGCGCTCTTCAATGCGGGACCAGAAGAGGCGCAACGTAACACCCTCTTGCGCCTGATAGAACCCGATTTTCGCTGTCCGCAGGGAATTCTCACCCTCAGCCGAAACGACAAAGCCTTTCACCCGCGCTACGGTTGGGGGCTGATGGGCGGAAGCTGGTACAATGCGACGGCGTGGGTCGCCGTCGCCCTAGCCCGCTACGACGCGCCCGCCGCATGGGAACTCGCGGAACAGCTCGCAAGTAGCCTCTTTCCGCAAGAGAAGCGGTCTCACGGTGTGGGCGTGCCGGGACAGTTCGCGGAGTGGTACGACCCTGAGCGCAACGAGAGCGCAGGAATGTCTCTCAGCCCCTGGATGCCCGCTACCTTCGTATGGCTCATTGAAGAGGGAATCCCATTCGGAGGCGTTCGCAGTTGACAATTACCGCGTTGTGAGGCTACACTAAGCTCAACAAACACACAACTCTCGCCAAACAAAGGAATAACAACCGTGTCTCACCGCCTACTGATAGATACTATACTCTCTGAAACCAATTTTGCTGTGACAGGTGTCTCCCGTGATAGAGAAAAGTATGGCTACAAAGTCTATCAAGCCCTAAAAGCCGCAGGCTACCGCGTCTACCCCGTAAACCCAAATGCCGACACTATTGACGGAGACGCTTGCTACCCCTCCCTCGATAGTATCCCTGTCTCTATTGACTGCCTTGTAACCGTAACACCGCCCGAAGTCACGGAAGCGACTCTGTACATTGCAGGTCGCCTCAAAATTCCATTCGTATGGATGCAACCCGGCTCCGAGTCGCTTGCGGCTGTCAATGGAGCGCGCGCTTTCTCTATGCAAGTCATCTCAGGGGGTCCCTGTATTATGGTGCTTATAAAGCAGCGGCAGGCACGCCTTGTAGCCTATTAAACGTCAAGGAACCCGCTTTGCCCTCTCAGGAACCGCACAATTCGCCTTTAGCCCCGCCCCTTTTATCGAGAGACAGGAGCCTTGACGACTCCTTGCAATTTATTAAGGGAGTGGGACCACAGGTTGCGGAGAAGCTACTTAAACTCAACCTACGTAGTGTGGGCGACCTCCTTCGCCACTACCCCAAGCGCTGGGAAGACCGCACACATTTTCGCTCTATGTCGCAAGTGCGTTCTGGTGAGTTTGTCACTCTCTGCGGACACGTGATAGCCGTTTCCACGCGCTACACCCGTCAGAAACTGGCGATAACTGAAGCACTTTTAGACGATGGTGAAGGGGCTGTCAAACTTATCTGGATGAACCAGCCCTATATGGAGAAGACGTTTCGCGCCCTCGCCAGTGCCCAGAAGCAGGTCGTCGTCTATGGGCAGACAAAGCGGGAAGGGTATAGCGGCAGTAGCTACGTTCTGGAGATGCAAAACCCAGAGTGGGAGGAGTTGGGTGAAGACGGAGACACGCTCTCTGCGAACCGAATAACCCCCGTATACCCCGCTACTGAGGGCTTGCGGCAAGGACGCTTACGAAAGATGGTATACTCTACCTTACACGAGTATACGCAGTACGCAGAAGACCCCTTGCCCCCAGCCACTCTGCTTCAGCACAAACTGGTGAGTGTTCAGTATGCTATCCAGAATATCCATTTTCCGGATTCGGAGAGCGATCGCCAATCGGCGCGAAGAAGGCTGGTCTTTGAGGAGTTCTTCATTCTTCAAGCACTTCTTGCTCTGAGACGACGCGCCAACAGCCACGATGTACAGGGAATTCCTTTTTCTACGACATTAGAGGAATTGCAACAAACACTGGCGAATATCGTACCATTCACGCTCACCAACGCACAACAACGCGCAATAGCGGAGGTCGCCGCCAACGTTACCAGCGGACGCGCCATGAATCGGCTCTTGCAGGGGGACGTGGGAAGCGGTAAAACAATGGTGGCACTCGCCGCTCTGTTAATGGCAGTTAAGAGCGGCTATCAGGCGGCGATAATGGCTCCCACGGAGATTCTAGCGCAACAGCACGCGATAGTTATGCAGCGCCTACTAGAACCTCTGGGTATCAACGTCGAAGTGGCACTGGGAAGTCTTACGCAGAAGCGCAAAAATGCGCTCAAAGACCGTATTATTACCGGGCTTGCTCATGTCGTTGTAGGAACTCACGCCCTCATTCAGGAGGGGGTAGACTTCGCGAAACTTGGTCTGGTGGTCATAGACGAACAGCACCGGTTTGGGGTATTACAACGGCAGGCACTTGCGCTCAAAGGCGCACGCCCACATATCTTAGTAATGACCGCGACCCCTATACCGCGCACCCTCACCATGACACTCTATGGTGACCTTGATGTCTCTATACTTGATGAGCTTCCGCCGGGGCGCAAGCCCATCAAGACGCACTGGCGTAATCAAGAGAAGCGGGAGCAAGTATATCGTGGGACACAGACCTTATTAGACGAGGGACGGCAGGTATATGTCGTCTGCCCACTGATTGAGGAGAGCGAAAAACTACAGGCGAAGAGTGCTACCCAACTCGCCGAGCAGATTGCGATAGAGGTCTTTCCGCAGTACCGAGTCGGACTGTTGCACGGACAGATGCGCCCTGACGAAAAAGAGGACGTGATGGCGCAGTTCAAAGCACACACTCTGGATGTTCTCGTATCAACGACGGTTATTGAGGTAGGTATAGACGTTCCAAACGCCTCGGTTATCATTATTGAGAACGCAGAGCGTTTTGGTCTCGCGCAGTTGCACCAGCTGCGCGGGCGCGTAGGGCGTGGGGAACACGCCTCTTACTGTATTCTGCTAGCAGACCCCAAGAACGACGATGGGCGTGCTCGTATGGAGGTTATGACGGCAACTCAGGACGGCTTTCGCATCTCCGAAGAGGACTTGCGACTGCGGGGTCCCGGTGAGTTTTTTGGAACCCGCCAAAGCGGAATACCCGAATTCTCCATCGCCGACATTTTTAACGATATGGACATTCTTGCGGAGACCCGTGAAGCCGCCTTCCAACTGGTGGAGGCAGACCCAAAGCTCACACGTCCAGAACATCAGCCCTTACGCCGTGCTATCGAAAAGATGCGCGGTAAAATGGGACTGATGAGCGTGAGTTGAATTAAGGAAACAGATGGCGCGAGCACTTATACCCGGAAGCTTTGACCCCGTTACCAACGGACACCTTGACATTATTGGGCGTGCTGCAGGGATATACGACAAGATACTTGTTTCGGTAGTCCGAAACTACTCAAAAGCCCCTCTTTTTACTATCGAAGAGCGAATGGAGTTGCTTCGTAAGGCTTGCGCTCAGTGGAAGAACGTAGAGATTGGCTCTTTTGAGGGACTTTTGGTACAGTATGCGTCTGAGCAAAACGTGAAGGTAATTGTGAAAGGTCTACGTGCTGTTTCCGATTTTGAGTATGAGTTTCAGATGGCACAGTTAAACCGTCACTTGACCAGCAAAGTCGAGACCGTCTTTATGATGACGGGGACGGAATACGCCTATCTGAGTTCGAGCATTGTGAAGGAGATCGCCCGCCTCGGCGGTTCAGTGAAAGGACTCGTCCCAGAAGATGTCGAAACCCAATTACGACAAAAAGTCCAACCCGGTTGATAACCAAGCCCTTAACAACAGCCCTGTTGATAACGATACTGTATTGAATACGGTTCCAGCCGACTCGCCTCGCTTCGTCACCCCAACTCATGGAGGGGTGGATATTCTGAAACTGCTTAGTGAACTGGAGGGCGTTGTATCGAACGCTCATAAAGTTGTCGGGAGTGTCTACTACGGCTTCGATGAGGATAAGTTTCACATGACCCTCATGAAGATTCGGGCAAACCTTCCCGAGCAGATAAAGCAAGCCTCGAAGCTGATGCGCGACTCTGAACGCCTTGCAGAAGAGACCAATAAGCAGGTGGAGCAGGTCGTTAAAGAGGCGCAAAAATCGGCAACCACCGAAATTGAGCGCACTCGTAGCGAAGCCTCACGTCTCAAGCAAGATGCAGACAAAGGCGCACAGACACTTCTACGGCGTGCCGAAGAGGATGCAGAGAGCGTTCTCGCCTCTGCGCGTGAACGTGCCGCGCTAATGGTCTCCGATACGGAGATTATTCAACGCGCTCAAATTGAGGCACAGGAGCTACTCCAACGCGCTCAGGCGGAGGCGTACTCCGTTCAACAGGGAGCAAGCGACTACGCTTATGAGGTTCTGGCGAACCTTGAAGGGGTGCTTGGCAAGGCTATGTCCGTCGTTGAAAACGGGCGCGTCTCACTCGAAAAGCCCTCCTCACGACGCTAGAGCTTCGCTGTAAGACAGGGATACAGGCGTTCTCTTTCCCCTCTTTTCTTCAACATTAAAGAGGGTGAGGGAAAACGCGTTTTTTCATGCCTCACGGATGATGTCATCACCCTATACCTCACTAAAACTCTCTCTTTCATAAGGAAAGAGGTTTTACGCCACTACTGCACTAAAAATGACCAACGGTACTGCCTCATACTGCCCTCTCCCCTTCTCCCTATCTCAAATGTGGGAAAGGACATAGGGACAGGAGGCATGAACAGTTACGAGAAACCAAAACACAATGAGACTAGACCTTTCCGAAATTTTGCACCGAGTTGGTAAAAATATCCCCTACGACCTAGATGAGACAGCACTCGTAGACGAAGATATTGAGTGCGTGGAGCCTATTACGGGACGCTTGATGTTTACAAATGCAGGCTCCACTCTCCTCATTAAGGGCACAGCAGACACGAGTCTTTTTCTTTCGTGTAGCCGGTGCGCCGACTATTTTGCCTCCCCCGTCAGCCTGAGCGTGGATGAACAGTTTGAGCTACAGTTCTCCGGCGGAGGGCTACGAGAAACGCAACAGGTAGACGTTATCGAAGACGACGAAAACCCCATCGCGAATAGGCTTTTTCAGGGTCCCATCTTCGACCTTACAGAGCTATTACGACAGTACCTACTGGTGGAAGCCCCCACACGCCCCATACCGCCTTGCGATAGTGAGGGACGCTGTCAGCAGTGTCATCGCCTTCCAGAAGAGGTTCTAGCACCCTATCAAGACTCTCAAACGCCAGAGGAAGCCGCTGCAAACTCGCCTTTTTCGCGCCTCGTAGAGCTTCTTCATGAGGAAGAGACAGAGTAAAGGACTGATGCTGGAGTAGCTCTTCTCCCTTACTCAAAAAGGTAAACGCTAATCCCCGCCCTCTCACCCAATTCTAATAGAAAGACCTGTCTGCAAATTGGTCAGATTGAGTATTTTGTCTAATTGACTTGGGCGAGTGGTGACTAAACAGTCAGGGTCAAGCCCCCTCATGACTTAGGCAGAGGGACTGTGCTGGCAAACGGCTCCGTCGGGTGAATCCGAACTTACACCGGTAACTCTTAGGGGGGGGGGCAGAGGATGGGCAAAAAGCTGTTTGCAACAGCGGGATGTAGTGTGCTTGGGATACTGTTTTACGTGGCGGGGCTACGCCTTATGCACACATCTTCTGAGCTAGCGATGCGCCCTAAGTTGGAGCAGAGACAGAGTAGTCTATTTTTGAAGGCTTTTCGAGCAGACAAAATGAGCGATGTGAGCCTGAAATACGATAAGTACTATGTTGGATAGCCTGATAAGCGAGCAGTACAGCTCGGAATGCCGTTGCGGAGCTATCGTAACGATCAGTGGTCTGTTTGATAAGAGGCTGTTTTGCGTACTGTGGATAGATAACGATTCTGTAGTGCAAAAAGTGCTTCTCGCCTCCAAGTCAAGCGCGGAAGCAGTAGACAAGACCACCCTTCATAATAGAGCGCAGACTCTGCTGGATAGACCTTTGGATAGGGAGCGGCTTGATTCCATTTCAGAGTGGAGTCACACCGCCCCCCTGTATGAAACCACACTCGTTGGAGAGACGGCGCAGTTCCGCTCAGGCAAAGGAGTGCGGAAAACACGTCCAGCAGCCTTCTTTTTTAAGCAGGACACTACGGTCAATGGGAGCAACCCGCTCTCTGGCGGTTGGCTGTACTGGGAAGCCGACGCTCAGGGGGCTATACTGGATAGAGGCGTGAACGGATCCTAACCCCCTGAGTAGCGCAACAGGAGTTCGCCTTACGTCCCGATAGGTATCCGCTTACTGGCTTTCGGTGCGGGTAGGTAGCCGACATCTCCAACAAAGTAGGCTTCGATATAGACGTTATCCTTCGCAGGGTCGGTGGGCACGGTATAGGTCAGCTGCACCTGCCCGTTTGCGTCTGTGGTCAAAGAACCTAATACCGTGCGCGTGCCAAGTGCGCTGACGAACTCTTTGAGCGTCACGGTCTTGCCAACAACCGGCTTGCCCGTCTCATCGAGCAGAGTCGCCTGTAGCGTGATAACCGTGCCGCGTGCATAGCGCGAGGCTTTTGGCAGGAACGCAACACTCAGTTTCGTTACGATGGCGTGATTCACCGTGAGAGGCGCGTTGATGGTCACTCCGCCGAGCGTCGCGCTTATGTCGCCTGTAGTTGTGGCGGCAGGATTGCTTGTCGGTATCTTGAACGTCACGCTACTCTTCCCCGCAGGCACGACAACGCTTGCAGGGCAGTTGGCGGCGGAGTTCCCGCTGGAAAGCGTCACCGTTTTGCCTCCAACTGGCGCAAGAGCGTTAATGGTCAGTTTCACCGATACGCTTGTCCCTCCGTAGACCGTTGAAGGGGTCAGAGTCAGGCTTACAGGAGTGAGCGGGTTGACAGTGAGCGGGGCGGTCTTAGTTGTTCCCCCAAACATCGCAGAGATGTTCGCGATAGTCACGGCATCGGGATACAGTGTCGTGATGGTAAATCTCGCGAAGTTGGCACCCGCAGGAACCAGAACAGAAGCGGGAACAGGCGCGACGGCGTTGTCGGAGGAGAGAGAGACAAGCCATCCGTCAGCAGGTGCGACTTTGGAGAGTTTGACCGTGCCTGTGACGGATTTGCCGCTCAAAACTACGGTAGGGTTGAGCGTAATTGAGGTAAGGCTGGTGGGGGTAACGATTAATTTTTCGCTCAATGTAACTTCATTCAGAGAAGCGGAAATAGTAACGGGAGTATCCGCCTTGACTTTAGAAGTCGTGATGAGGAAGGTTGCAGAAGTCTGTCCAGAGAGAACTGTGACGGAAGTCGGAACCGAAGCAATCTTCGGAGCGGAGCTTGCGAGAGAAACCTCTGTGTTAATACCCACTGGCGAGGAGAAAGTTACTGTTCCGGTGGCGGAATTACCGCCCGTAATAACGTTGGGGCTGATGTCGACAGAGTAAAGAGTAGCCGTAGCGTTCAGGAACTGATTTGGTTGTAGGGCTACATTGCTAAAACGTATTTCGTCAATCATTCCCGTCCACGAATACCCATTTCGCCCGGAAATTGTCCATCCTGTTGAGGTGGGGAGGTTTGGATTTGAATCCACTATAGTGGCGACCAACACGCCATCTTCGTAGCTCCGATACGTATGTTGCGACGGCGAGTCTACAGTTCGAGTAATAGCGATATGAGTCCAGGTATCTACCACCATGTAAAATCGGCTTAAATTGTGTATGTCACCGTTCGAATCCCGATAGTCGAATCCAAATAGTCCGCCCGGATAGGTAAAAATGTTGTACCGATTAGAGTCATCGCTCCCATTGCGCGTCCAGAAAATGGAGTGGTGGTCCTGTGACGGCAAGTTAATCCAGAACTCAAGGGTCGCATCCCCATATGAGTTATGGAAGATGAACTCCTGATTACTAAAAGTCGCAGACTGTCCACCGCTGACACCAAGGCTCCAAAGGTTGGAAAGCCTATTGAGCGGCACGGGGTTAACAGGAACGCTTGCGCTATAGGTGGCATTATGAACGCCCAGATAGGCGTTCGTCACCCAGTCAAGAAGGTTGCTACCGGAACCTTCCTCAACACGATAATAGGCTACTGTGTCGGCGCTACTTCGGTAGCCAGGTATGAGGAAAATAGCGCAGGCGATAAGAAGCACCATACGAAAATTGCGAAAATAGAGATACATCTCAAACTGTCTCCTTTTAGATTCGGAAATAAAAACACATACATCTACCACTACTCTACCATTCGATTCATGCAATAGTGGCAGTGCATTGCCTTTAACTGACAACAGAGTACCGACATTGAGACACAAAAGTCAAGGCTTCCAGAAAATTGGTTTCTCGCCCCCAAAGTTGGGATAGGGGGCGGAAGCAACGCAGAGGGGGCTGTCGCTTTTGCCGCCAACCTTCCAAACA
>JAPLCR010000310.1:16097-31538 GCA_026392135.1 Armatimonadota bacterium | reverse complement strand
CCACAGTATTTTGAAGAGAAACAAAACCCCTTTGCTCATCTCTCCACTA
Source organism: Armatimonadota bacterium (assembly GCA_026392135.1). Lineage (GTDB taxonomy): Bacteria > Armatimonadota > Chthonomonadetes > Chthonomonadales > Chthonomonadaceae > CAIJLM01. The sequence goes on along the minus strand of JAPLCR010000310.1, from coordinate 31,489 downwards.
CTTCTGAATGGTCAGTTTGATGGGTTCCGCCGAGTACCACACCTTCATCACGAAGTTGATACTCGCATTCGCAAAGAGCGAGAGCGTTACGTCTTTGACCAGTTGAGCATTCGGCGCAACGTGTATTGTCACAACGCCCTTCGTCTGATTTTCGGGTATCGTCGCGTCGTCCAGCGTCACGCCCGGCGGAAGCGGGTCTACGAAGATACCGCCCAGATGTTGCACTCGCGCATCCAGAGTCACCGCTTTCGTGTAGTCGGGACGGCGCTTGATAGTGATGTTGATTTTGCGCGTTTCGCCCGGTTTCAAGGTCAACTCACGCACGTCGGCGGTCACTTCAAGGTCGTTCGTGTCTGTAATAGCGACTCCCTGTGTTCGCGTGGCGAGGAGACCACGCCCTCCGCCCGGCATATATATCTCCGACATCGGCGTAGCGATACGAGAGACCGCGAGAGGTTTGCTGTCCAGCCCTGTCGCCATCGCAGTTCCTACGACCTCTACGAGAGAGGCATCCTTCTTCGCGTCTGCGGAGGCGGTGAGGATAAGCGTGCCGACGGTCATGTTCGCGGGAATAGTAAGAGGCGTGACGGTCATACCCGCAGGAAGCCCCCTCACCTCTACCTTGACCTCACCTGTAAACCCGTGCCGCCGCTCAATAATGGCGTACCACGATGTGCGGTTGCCGGGGGCTATCATGGCGCGGTCGGTGTCACATCGAATTTTGAAGTCTTGCGTTAGGCGGTCGGCGGTCAGATTGTAGAAGTAGGTTGTGCCCGACTTTCCGGCGAGATCGCGCACCTCTACGGTGAAGTCGCCGTTTGCAGGAGCTGACCACTCAAGACGGGAGTCCTTCGTACCTTCAAAGTCGTCGTTGGCGGCGAGTACGTTCCCCTTCGCATCTTTAATTTTTATCTCCGAGTCCATGCTAGAATCGAGGCGGCGCGAAGTCACCTCAAAGCCCCACCCTTCGCCCTGCTTCGCCTTAAAGGTGTATCGGTCTACCTGCCCCTCTTTCGCAAGCCAAGAACTGACTCCACCGGGTATGGCAAGAGGCTTGCCAACGGGGACGGCTCCTGCGGTTATCGGGCGATTTCCGGTAGGGTCTGGCTCCATGCTCGTCTGCGGGACGTGGGTCACGCGCAAGAAGATGGGGTTGGTGGTTCTGTTGGAAAGTTTCAAGGGAGTCTGCCAGATACCGTCCGGTATATCACCGGGTACATCAATGCGAACCTTCTGTGTACCGCCGAGATGAAAACCGCCCAGCGTAAGTTCATTGCTCTGACCGGCTCGAACAGCGCAGGGGTTAGTGCTTGTCACAAAGGGGCGCGTGGTCATCTGTAGGTGGTAGTTCCAGTAGGGGTTTCCCTTATACCCCACGTCGCGAATCTGCAAAATATACTCTCCCGCCTTCGCGAAGTGGTAACTGAGCAGAGGGTCGGCGCGGTAGTAGTCGTCGTTACGGGCTATCTCTACTCCGCTGGTATCAGAAAGAATGATGAGGGAGTCGGCGTGTTCTTGCAGGTCATGCACCTTATCCTCAAGGCGGGCGCAGTGAACCGCGAAGGTGACATCCTGCCCCGCCTCCGCCTTGAAGCGGTAGTAGTCCACATCCTCGCCCTGCTGTAGCCGCCCATTCACTCCAACGGGAAGCGTCACCTTTTGGGCTTGCGCTATCGTGTTGTTAGGCTCTACCTCCACAATTTGGGCTTCGTCGCAGACGATTATCTGCCCAATCGTGGACAAACCCGCCCGCTCCGTCGCAACGCGAAACTCGCGTATGCCTAAATCCGCATCCGCCGCAACCGTAACTTTGAGTTTGATTTCGGTCACGCCGGGCAGAGACCAAGGGGTTTTCGCATCGGCTTTCGGGTAGCCCTTTTCGAGAGGAACGACCTCCATGCTCACGCCCTTGCCCTCGACCATCGCCTTGTAGGTTCCGTTGAGGTTCGCGCCGCCGTTGCCCCCTCCGTAGAGTGTGAGGGTCGCTGTTTTACCGCGCTCCACGCCAACAGGCAGGACTCCCCCAAGCATAGGAAAGGAGGTCTGTGCGGATAGCGGGCAGGTTGCGAGTAGAAGTAGTAGCGTGAGTAGTAGGTTTTTCTTCATTTTCAAGTTCTCCAGTGTGACATCAGCGCCTGTGGCAGATAAGTCCTCATAAAAGGTAACAACTCAGGCTCCCTTATTCCTTTTTGGGTTCAGGGGCGTACAGATAGCGGGAGGCTTATCGCTCTGACCCAGCCACCCCCTCTCAATCTCCCCCTTCACAAAGGGGAGACTTGCAATACTCTCGTTTACCGCCAACTTTTGAGGAGTGCGGAAGCCTCTCTGCATAGGCATTCGCCCTGCCCTTTGTGAAGGGGTAGGGTTGGGAAGGGGTGGCTGGGTCAGAGCGATAAGCCTTGCAGTATAGATAGGGATGGGATGGGCGTAGAGAGCGCAATCGCTCCCGACTTCCAGATTCCCTATCTCAAACCCTGGCATGAGTAGTTGCACGAAGACTAACTATAGACCAAAGACGCTCGCGCTCTCTTGCGTTCCGTATTGATATTGTACATGAAATCTTGCAGGTCTTCCTCCGCTTCTCGTATGGATTCGGCATCTTTCGGCGCTTTAGCAATCCATGAGTCCAACAAAGCGATGGAGGCATCGTTTTCAGGGTCAAGAGACGGCGCAATAGCAGTTTCAGGAGTTTCTGCGACAGGATTGGCGGCATAAATCAACACGAGTTGATTCGATGGAATCGCTTCGGAGTGACGTATAGCCTCCGCCCAAGTTCCTTCAAAAATTCTGGTTTCTAAACTCATGACTGTTCTCCTATCCAAAACTCTCTACAAAAGCCCTATCGCTTTCAGCTCCCCTACCATCGTCTCTTCCTGTCCGGCGGTCAAATCTACGAGAGAAGGGCGCACGAAAAAGCGCGGGAAGCCCCTGTGCGCGAGTATAGACTTGTTATTCGCGACAAAGGGATATTTTCGTACAATCTCCGCCATCTGCAAGACGCGCTGTTGCGCTTCGCGCATTTTGGCGAGGGAGGAGTCTTCAGTATAGCCCGTCCAGACGGCGGCGATGAGTTCTGGAAAGGCGTTTGCCAATCCTGAAATACAGCCGTGCGCCCCCTTCGGGTAGACGTGTTCGTGGATGAGGTCGCTACCGGAGTAGAGCGCGAGTTGCGGATACTTTTCGAGCCAACCGACGGTATGCTCCACATCGCCTGTGCTGTTCTTCATGCCGACGAGGTTCGGGTGTCCGAGTAGCCTGTCAATCAGTTCATCGGGGATGGGAACGGCGGTGAAGGCGGGGATATGGTAGAGAAGCAGGGGGATGTCTGCTCCGTCCAAAAGTGCCATAAAATAGCGGTACAACCCCTCTACGTAGGGGGTTTTGACGAAGAATGGCGGCACTACCAGTGCTGCTACCGCCCCGCAATCCGCGGCGTGGCGCGTTAAGTCTAGCGCGTCTGTGACGCTCGTCGCGCCCGTTCCCGCCATGATATGAAGCCCCGCGCTCTGCGCCAACGTCGCTTCCAGCAGCCGCTTGCGCTCCGCTACGGAGAGCGAGGTCGCTTCGCTGTTCGTGCCTCCCGATACCGCTCCTACCACCCCGTTTCTGCGGTGAAAGTCAAGTAGGTCGGGCAGGGCTTCAAACAGGATGTTTCCTGCGCTATCCATCGGTGTAATAAGAGCCACAAAAGTGCCCTTGAGTTTTTCAATTCGGCTGTTCGGCATTCCAGAGTTGTCCTTACTATAAACTCTCTACGGCATTACCGTCACGGGAGCTTTCAGTTTTTTACCGCCTATAGAGGCAATCACGTTCACCGTTCCTATACGAAAGGCGACAAATTGCCCTGATTGAGAGATGAAGCCACGCCCCTCTTCGGTTCCCCATACGACCGGAATATCGGCACTTATCGGCATACCCGCTTCGTCCACAACACGAAATATCTGTAAGTCACCCAGTTTGAAACTGTTTCCCGTCGCCGGATTGGGTTCGATATGGTAAGTTTCGACGGCGGGAACGGGCGCGGTATCGCTAAAAACGAGTAGCCCGTTCGCAAGATAACGTAACTTACCATCCGAGGGTGAATTGACCGTCGCGCCGCCAATGGTCATCGTGGTAGAGCCGCCTCCATCGAGGTTGATAGCGTTTTTTGCGCCGAGCCTTTTCATTATCTCCGCCATTTGAAACAGCGAAGCACCCTGACTGACCGCCTGTCGCCCATCTACCGTTACCAGCATAAGCTTACCGTCTTCGGTCACGCCGACGGCGGTGCGAGGATGCAACTTCTCTACAAATTCTGTAAGTTGGAACTTCTGCTCTTTCCAGTCTACCGCTACGACCCCGTTCTGCACAAGCCAAGGTCCTCCGCCAATCGCCTGCTCCACCTCCTGCCATGCAGGGGTGAACATGGGGGCGCGAGGGTCGCGGGCACGGGAAGCGAGTTGTCCTCTCTCGCCTAGTATGGAGTTAGAGAGGAGTTCGTAGCGAATGGTGACAGAATCTTTGACGTTACAGGCAGGGAGGAGCGGATTTCCCGCCTCCCCCACTCCGACAATCATCACACAACCCGGTGGGCACTGCGGCAGAGGTTCACCCAACTCATACGGCGAAACATAGTCCACCTTACCTGTTAGCGGCTGAGAGGCTTTGAAGGGCAGACTCGCCTCTTTAATACAGACGACGGTGGCTTTGCGCTCTGCGGTAAGTTTCCCTTGATAGGTGGGAGTCCATAGCACGACATCCCCCGCGTGAGGGTAGCGGTTAATACCTGTAAGTGTGATAGGGTCGCCTTTTTGCGGATAGAATGCGCCCCATCCAAACAGCTTCCCCATACTCACTTCCGCACCACGTAGCCCCAAGCAGACGCGGTAGTCCATCGGCTCGCTAAGGAGTTCGCCATCACGAATAGCCAGCCCCAACGGGTCTGCGGAGTAGGCAGCGAAGTCGCCGTTTATCGCGACAAGCGCGCCCTGCCTTGCCGCAATTTCTGGTAGGAGCTCGCGCCCCTTTGTCTCGCCCTCCAGGCTTATCACATCCCGCGCCTGCCCATAACGCACTTTGACCCCCTTCTCTTTGAGGTCTATGCGGATCTGGTTGATGATGAGCGGCTCAATCCCCAGACGTATCTCTTGAATGAAAGTAACTCCGGGGGCAAGCTGTTTTGTAGAGGTACGGGTCTCTTGTTGCGCGGAGGCATTGATAGGGTATAGTAAACCCAATATAAGTAGGGTTAGCAGGGATGTTTTCACGAATAGTTGTGACACGCTCATCGCTCCTTGATGTTGCTATCGGAGGCACTCCCCAGAGTTCGACATTGTGGGTGCAGAGTCCTACTTGAATTTTGCCGAAGTAGTTAGGAGACCAAAAGCAGAGTGACGATACACAACGGTTCGGGGTCAAGGGGTGCCCCCCCTAACCAAAACGTAGCCACGAGCCGAATTTGCTCTATAATTAGACTTCAGGTCAAAAGGAGGGGAGACAGTGCGAAACAGGGTTATTAGGTTAATAACGGTAGGTGTAGTAGTTACGTTTAGCGGGGTGGCGCAAGCCCAAACAGGAGCAGATAGCAAGCCTATGCAAAAGGAGGCTTCGCCTCCTCTGAAGCCTCTACTGTCCGAAGAGGACGACATGTTGGGGCTTGCCACTCAAAACGGCAACTACGCCCACTACTACTTTCTTCCCTCTGCCCACTACTTCAAAGATACACTCTCCGTTTCAACGGTGTTTTCGGGGAGCAACTTAACGCGAAGAGGCGAATTCCCGCTACTCTATCAGTGGAAAGCAGGGTTGTCAGACAGTACCCCGCTAATACGCGGGAAGAGCAGCTCTTCGTTTACATTCCAACTTTCGGAGCAGGTGTATCGGCGGGATTCGCTACTGCTTACAGTCTACGGAACCTACGTGCGCGGGCTTGTCACTCCGAGCGACCGTTACGTATTCGGTCTGATAACCAATATTGCTCTTAACGATAAGTGGACTCTCGAAATGAACCTAAATCGGAATCAAATTATTACAACAAGTAGTACCCGTGAAACCTTGCCTGTCAGTTTTAGCCTGACGAACTTCTATAATTCACAACGCTATCTTAGTCTTCGTTATAGCCCTCACAACGTCATCAGCCGTAACGATGAACTCACGCTAACATGGGGCATCCGCTACGCAGGCGGCACTGTAAAGCCTTCCATTACGGCACGGGGGAATATAGGAATAGCGTTTCAAATACTGCTCTAAGGAGCGATAGGTAGGCACTCTGGCGGGACAAGTATTTGTAGAGCTTGCGTCGCTTCATAACGAAGAAGAGGGTGTTGCTCCTCTTGGAGAGTTCTCTGCATCTCAGAGATGACACTGGTATCGCCCAGTGTGCCCAAGCTGTAGAAAATTCCTGCGCGAAGAAAGGGGTCTGGTGCGGTCTCAAGGGTATCGCGGAGTTCTTGCAGAATACTGGTATCGTTCAACTTACCTAATGCACGCACGGAAGCCACTCGTACCCTCAGAGCCGAGTCGTAGCGGAAGGAGTGTAGGAGATCTGGAAGAGCGGCTGTATCTCGAATAGTACCGAGCGTCGTTGCAGAGCAGGAGCGAAACTCCTCTAACTCGTCCGTCCTAAGCGTTTGTAAAAGGTATGGCAACGCGGAAGCCCCCATATAGCCTATTAGTGCGGGAAGCACGGCAAGCAGTCCCGGAACAGGGGCTTGACGCAATTTGTCAAACAGAAAGGGCAGGGTCTCCACGGCACCTAGTTTGGCGAGAGCCTGTACCGCATTCACCTGAACCGCTACCTCACTATCGCACATAAAAGCTTGAAAGAGCGCAGGAATGGCGCGTTTGTCGCCTTTATTCCCTAACACGTTGGCAGACATGGCGCGAACTGTCCCGTTTGTATCGCTGTGCAGAGTTCTGAGCAGGTGGGGTATCGCCGCCTCTGTTTGCGCCTCTCCTAGCGATAGCACCGCGTAGTGCCGTGCCTTTTCGTACTCGCTCTCCTGTAGTTGATATACTAGATAGGTAATCTCTTCTGTGATAGCCGTTTCCATATTACTATTTTTTTCCTCCATAGCGAAATACCCTTTTCTGAGCGTAAAGGTTTCACAATGTTGCGCTCACCCGTTGAAATTGACTTGCGGAGGCTTCAATTTGTGAGCGAACACGCAGTTGAAATCGTGCGCTATCCTCTTGAGTGCGCGGACGACCTCCCGCAACCCAACGCACTCATCGCGCTCCATCGCACCACAGAACGCTCCAACCCTCGCGAACGCTATCACGCTGATTTACAACGGGATAAGCGCGGAGTGTCTTTCGCCCTGACGGAGATGTTTGGTCATCTCTCTGCGCCGCTAGAGCGTCTGGCGGAGGAGGTTCATTGGAGGCGAGACGCGCTGGGAAAGCCTTTCGTGGTCTTCGAGGGCGCAGTCGCGGAGTGGGCAGAGGGCGTGGGCATTGAGGCACAGCATCTGCACGTGTCGAACACGCACGACGGCAACCGTCAACTCTTATTGGCAGTCTACGCGCCGCACGTTGTAGGGATTGGCGTGGACATCGTTCATCTTCCGCGCCTATCGCGCCTGAGCCAAGACCGCACCGAGAAGGCACTTGTACAGCCTTATTTGGAAACAGAGGAGTTGGAGAGCTTGCGCCTACGAATAGCCGCGCACTTCTCGTTGATGGAGTCGGCATCGAAAGCGTGCGGCACGGGCTTGAAGGTGGGACTAGGGATGGGCAAGCCCAGTTCGCTACCAATGCAGAGTCTGGGGGCGCGTCGTCTATCTCCTATAACAGAGCTTCTTATTGAGGGACAAGCCCTTGAACGCCTTGAAGCGTTGGGCGCGAATCGAACGTTCGGGGCATGGGAAGCGCAGGGGGACTACCTGACCAGCGTTGTTTTGTTGATACGGAAGTAAAGTATTCCATATAAGGCTTTCGCTTGAGTCTATGTCTTTGAGATATGGAATGCCCTTATCCCCCGCAAGTGGGAGAAAGGGAGCAGGTTGTATGAGGTTGGAAAGCAGCTCTGTCGGGCAATAGATAGATGCCAAACATCACCCGAATGAACCATTAACCAGCTATTTTATCACACACATACTGCGCGAAGGGCATGGAACACGTCCAGCCCGGCGACACCGTGTTCAGCAGGTGCAGTGACTTCTCATCGTTTTCTATCAGAAAGTCCATAACGAGCGTACGCTTTCCTATGTCGAGCAGTTGTGCCCGAATGCCCGGTTTCCCCCAGTGTGTGTAGTCCGATTCGCGTATCCCTTCGGCAAGTGTGCTTGCCAAACCTACCAGATAGGGGCGTGAGTACTTCTTAATTTCTGCTTGCGCCAGCCCCCTGAAGTCGAATCCAGCCTTTAAGAACAGGCTCGCCTCTAGGCTGACCACCTCTTTAAACTCTGCCGCCGAAAACCGCTCTAGCCCCGTGTAGTGTTCGCGCCAGAAGGCAGGTATCGCGGTAGGACCAATTTTCGCTTTGCCGTCCACTGTTACGGTAAAGTGAACACCTAAAAAGGGGTTTTTCAGGTCAGGAACGGGGTAGATGTTCGTGCGGAGGCTACCCTTTGGTTCAGAGGAGTAGAGGTATAGCCCCTTAAAGGGCAGTACGGTGTACTTCTCTGAGAATCCGTAGTCACGAGCAACAACATCGGCGTACAGCCCTGCGCTGTTCACCACAAAGCCCGCTTGAATAGCCCCTTTATTGGTTTGAACGGTATCACCTTTACGCCCGAGATAGCGCGTTCCTGTGCGAATAAGTACCCCCAGACGCTCTGCCTCCCTTTCAAACGCAGACATCATCTCAGCGGGGTCAATTGTTGCGGTAGTTGGAGAGAATAGCGCACGTTCAAAAGTCTTAACACGCGGCTCAATAGCGCGGGCTTCCTCCGCGGTTATTGGTTGGAGTACGACCCCGTTGATAGTTCCGCGCCGATACAGTTCGTCCAATCCTGCTAACTCTGACTCGTCTTTTGCAACAACCAACTTTCCACAGGCGTTGATTTTCAGCCCATACTCCTCGCAGTAGGCACGCATGAAGGCGTTTCCTTCACGGCAGAATCGGGCTTTCAGGCTATCGGCGGAGTAGTAGAATCCCGCGTGAAGTACCCCGCTATTGCGTCCACTTGCGTGGAATCCCAATGAGTCTTCCTTCTCAATCAAAACAACTCCGCAATCGGGATAGAGCTCAAAGATTCAATAGCTGCCTGAATCACCCTCTGTGCCTGTAGCCCATCGTAACCAGATCCATCAATCTCTTCCGGTTTTGCACCCTCTGAAACCTGTTCAAGAAAACAGTGAATACGCTCACGGAAGGTGTCGTCGAAATCTCGATAGCCTCCGAAAACGGGGTTTGTGTAGACTGATTTTGTCAGGTCTTCAGCAGGGTAAAATGTCACTTCCCGCCACATATCGTCTATTACAAAGCGTCCATCAGTACCCGCGACCTCCACACGCTCCATCGGATGCCCTCGCGCAAGGTCATAACTACTCGTTAAATGCCCTATCATCCCACTCTTGAGTCTGAAATTGAAGGAGGCGGAAGACCAGATATTGCGTCCGGGTGCTTTCAGCGCGAAGCACTGCACAGCGGCAATGTCTCCGCAGAAGTGGCGAACAAGGTCAATCGAATGGGGATTGAGTGCTTTTAGATGAAAATAGGGCGAATCAAACTCGCCAGGTTTACCTATCCATAGAGCAACGTTGATAAAAAGGAGATTGCCTAATTTGCCTTCGTCCATCCAACGCTTTGCCAGTCGTGCCGCAGGGGTGAAGCGGTGGTTAAAGTCTACCGCAAAACAGAGATTTCGTGCCTTCGCAGAGCGTACCATCTCCTCTGCCAGTGAAATTTCGTTGCTGATAGGCTTTTCGCACAGAACATGACACCCCGCCTCTAAAGCCTGCATGGTGGGGGTATAGTGGTCGCTAGAGTACTCGAAGCCGCCCGTAGCGACGCTGATAACGTCGAACGCCTCAGTGCTTAGCATCTCCTCCGCAGAGGTGAAATATTTTACACCAAGCCTTTCACCTGCACGTTGCGCTCTCTCCGCGTCCCTATCGCACACGGCGATGAGATTCGCGAGGGAATCAGCCTTATAGATGCTGGCATGGAGGTTTCCAATGTGCCCCATACCGATAACGCCCACTCTTAACACGATGACTATTTCCTTCCAAAAAGGAGTGTGTCCCTTCTATTCCACAGAAAGAGGGCTATTTCCTGTCTTGTTTTGCGCGGAGCAACAGGATTTCCTCCCCTCTCTCGCGAATAGCGTTGTAGGACGAACGCATTAGGATGGCGTGGGCGAAAATCGCGCTATGAGGAGCGAACATGAGCAATTATGAAGAGTTGACCTTAGACATTTTGGGGGTGAAGACTTGCGTGCGGAAGGGGGGAAGCGGACCTCCTCTTGTCTACTGGCATGGCGCGGGAGGCGGAGGGGCATGGCACGCGCATCACGCCCTGCTGGCAGAACGGTTCACGGTCTACGCGCCCGACCACCCCGGGTGGAGCGACTCAGATAACCCGGAGTGGATGGACGCGATGCTGGACTACGCGCTCCACTACGACAGCCTCTTCCGCCTTCTGAATATCGAGCGTCCTACGCTCGTCGGGCACTCGCTCGGAGGCTGGATGGCGGCGACCTTCGCGGCTATCTACCCTACGCGCCTCGCTCGCCTCGTTCTTGTGAACGCCGCAGGCTACCCCTTCATTACGGAAGAGCAACCCGATTTCTTCGCCGCCGCCATGCGCGGGGGCAAGGCGTTTAGCAAAGCACTCTTCCATAACCCGGAAATCGCGAAGACCTATATGCCCGCGAATCCGACACCCGAAGAGCAGATGCTACGCTTTCGACACATGACCTCCACGGCGCGGCTCGCCTGGCACTGCTGGTTCGATGAGAAGATGCCGCAACGCCTCGCCCGCCTACAGGTTCCAACGCTCGTGCTATGGGGTGCTCACGACGGGCTTTTCCCCCCGATTTTGGCGGAAAAATACGCCGCCGCCATCCCGAACTCTCGCCTCGTCATTCTCCCCGAGTGCGCCCACATGGTTCCTTTTGAAGACAAGGAAGCACTTCTTCGCGAGATTCTGGAACTGCCGGAGGCTCCCCTATCATGAAATTCTACTACTTTCACCTTATGCCCTGGCCCCTCCTGCCGGAAGACTTCGATACAAAATACGATTCCGCATGGGTTGACCTCCCGAACAGCCTCTACGACCCGGAACGCGGAACCGCTATCTACAACGAGTATATAGACGAACTTGTGGCGGCGGAGGGCTATGGGTGGGACGGTATCTGCGTGAACGAACACCACCAGAACGCCTATGGAACCATGCCCTCTCCCAACATCATCGCGGCGATGCTCACGCAACGCACCACGAAGTGTCAGATTGGCATTATCGGAAACGCCCTTCCGCTTCACGCAGACCCCCTGCGAGTCGCGGAGGAGATAGCCATGCTCGACGTTATTAGCGGCGGGCGAATCATCTCCGGCTTTGTGCGCGGCACGGGCATGGAGTACTACTCCTACAACGTCAACCCGACATGGTCTCGCGATAGGTTTTACGAGGCGCACGACCTTATCATCAAGGCGTGGACGGAGCCGGGTCCCTTCCGATGGGCGGGCAAACACTACAAGCACCACTACGTCAACATCTGGCCCCGCCCCCTGCAAAAGCCCCACCCGCCTATCTGGTTGCCGGGCACGGGTAGCCTGGAGACCGTAGACTACGCCGCCTCGAAACGCTACCCGTTTATGATGGTCTTCTCGCCGGTGGAGTATCAGCGCAAAGCCTACGACCTCTATCGACGGCTGGCGGAGGAGAAATACGGCTACGAAGCAACGCCCGACCAACTCGCCTTCTGCGTCCCCACATACGTCGCGGAGACCGACGAGATAGCCCGCAAGGAGGCGCGCTCCTCCATCCTCTGGCTGTTTCACAAAGGACTCAAGACGGGGGCTTTCGGAATGCCTCCCGGATACATCACGGAGCGCTCGCTAGGGGCGATGATGAAGTCCGGCGCGAAGGGGTTCGGAGAGTTGACCTACGAGGAGTTGATAGACGAGGGCTATATCATTGTGGGTAGCCCCGCTACGGTGATAGAGAAGTTGAACTACTATGCGGAGCGGTTGCACGCGGGAGTCATGGTCACGGGGGCTTCGTGGGGCGATATGCCCCGCGAACTTGTCGCCAAAAACATGGAGTTGTTCTCCACCCAGGTGATGCCTGCGCTACGAGGGAAGGCGGTGTCATGAAAGAGTTTACAGGTAGGGTCGCGGTGATAACAGGCGCGGCGAGCGGGATAGGGCGGGCGATTGCCGAGCGTTGCGCTCAAGAGGGCATGAAGGTCGTTCTCGCGGATATAGAGGCGGGGGCGTTGGAAAAGGCGGAGGCGGCACTAAGAGCGTCCGGCGCTACTACGCTATCCGTAATCACCGATGTCTCTCGCGCTGATAGCGTGGTCAACCTTGCGGACAGAACTTACGAGGCGTTCGGGGCGGCGCACCTGCTGTTTAATAACGCGGGGGTGGGCGGAGGCGGCTTCGTCTGGGAGAATTCGCTGGCGGATTGGGAGTGGGTTCTGGGCGTAAACTTGATGGGGGTTATTCACGGGGTTCGGGCGTTCGTTCCGCGTATGCTGGCGCAGGGCGAGGAAGCCCATATCGTAAATACCGCCTCTGTGGCGGGGCTTACCTCTCCGCCTGGCATGAGCGCTTACAGCGTCTCCAAACATGGGGTTGTGAACCTGAGCGAGATTCTCCACCACGAACTAACTCTGATTGGCGCGAATATCAAGGTCTCCGCGCTCTGCCCCGGTTTTGTCAAGACTCGCATTCTTGAGTCCGAGCGTAATCGTCCTAATGGTTTTGCGCCCGTGCAGGACACCTCTACGCCTTCCGCCGTGCGCGAGGCTATTCGGCAGGGCGTAGAGGCGGGTATGCCTCCAGAGGAGGTCGCCAGTTGCGTTTTCGAGGCTATACGGCAGGAGTGCTTCTATATCCTGACGCACCCGGAATATAAGGTGGCGATTCGCCAGAGGATGGAGGGAATTTTGAATGAGCGCACGCCCTCGAACCCGCACGAACGAACCGCTAAAGTCGAGCCTTTGTCTTAACGCTTTAGAATATCCCGCGCCCTTGCGCGGATTCAGGTTACAATAAAGACAGTCCAATCACACAAGCGGTGCTGTCACCCTCCATTCGCCCCCCTCTTGAGCAAATCACGCTCGAAATACGAGATAGAGTGCAGAGGCTGACCGCGCCCGCAAAGCAGGAGGTCGCCCGTGTCCGAGCGTTATACCGTCGCCATTCACGAAATGCCCGCCGAGGAGAGACCCCGCGAACGCCTCTGGAAATACGGAGCCTCCGCGCTATCAACGGCGGAACTACTCGCTATACAGCTGCGTATCGGTACGAAAGAGCGTTCCGCGCTTGGTTTGGGCGAACTGCTTTTGAGCCAGTTTGGGGGACTGCGCGGAGTCGCGAACGCGGGATTGGAGGGGTTGGGCAAGGTCAAAGGAATCGGGCAGGTCAAAGCGATAGAGATTTTGGCAGCAGTGGAGTTGGGGAAGCGGCTAGCCGCACTCAATCAGGAGGAGCGTCCGGTAATCACCTCTCCGCAAGATGTTGCGAATCTGCTGATGCCGGAGCTGCGTGACGTGAAGCAGGAGCATTTCAAAACACTCCTGATGGACACGAAAAACCGCGTTATGCGCGTCGTTACCGTGACAATTGGTACATTAGACGGGAGCCTCGTTCATCCGCGGGAGGTGTTCAAAGAGGCGATTGTCGCAAGTGCCGCTTCGATTATTGTGGCGCATAATCACCCTAGCGGCGACCCAACTCCGAGTAGGGAGGACAAAGCTGTCACCCTACGCCTTGTAGAGTGCGGGAAACTGCTAGGGATTGACCTGCTAGACCACATCATCATCGGCGATAATCGCTTTGTGAGCCTGAAAGAGCGGGGATTACTAGAGTGACTTTTGACCAGAGCGGCTATCGGTGTAGATTAGAGTGGGGGTGGCAGGGCGCGAAGAGCGCGGCGCAACGCGGTGATATTCTCGTTGTTGTGGACACCCTTCGCTTCTCAACCACCGTCGTCACTGCTCTCCACTATGGCGCAACCATAGCACCCTGCGTCACTGTTGAAGAGATGGAGGCACTCGCGGCACAGGAGGGGGTAGAGCAGGCGTACAAGCCGACGGTGGAAGCGCGGTTCAGTCTCTCACCGCTCAGCTTTATCGGGGTAGTTGGCGGAGCGAGAGTCGCGATGGCTTCACCCAACGGGGCAACCTGTTGCCGATACGGGGGAGAGGCTCCCGCTCTCTTGGTGGGTACGCTTCTCAATGCAGAGGCGGTTGCGAAGGTAGTAATGAACCTACTACGTGTGGATACCGGAAAAAGCGTCAGCGTGATCGCGTGCGGAGAGCGGTGGACAATCCCAAACGAAGATGGAGAGTTACGGTTCGCAATAGAGGACTATCTCGGTGCAGGAGCAGTACTCTCTCAGATACCGTACTCGCAATCACCGGAAGCACAGCTATGCTCTCTCGCCTTTCAACAGGCAATACCGGAACTCAAAAGCCTGCTCTGCGAGTGTGGAAGCGGACGCGAACTATTGGAACGCGGCAGAAAAGAGGATGTACTCCATGCGGCTCAACTAAATCGGTACACAGTAGTTCCCACACTGCGGGACGGTTGGCTTGTACCCTTTGAATAGGGAGAGGATTTTTGCCCCGCGCCCTCGAAAGTGAGAGGGTTCGCAGGTAGTGTTATTTTGAAGGAGCATTTATGTCGCGTAATTCCATTTTACATGATATTGATACCAGTGAGAAGGCTATTCTCGTGCTTATTGAGCCGGATGAAGCCATGCGCCCTTACGCCTTAGAGGAGTTAAGGGCACTTGCAGAGACGGCAGGAGCCACCGTTGTGGGTGACTTCTACCAGAAGCGCCGCCGTCCCGACCCAGCCTACTATATAGGACCCGGTAAAGCCGAGGAGCTTCATGCAGGAATTCAGGATTTGGGGGCAGATCTCGTTATCGTGGATAGCGAACTCTCACCGGCACAGGTTCGTAATCTTGAGGAAGCCCTCAAGTGCCGTGTCATTGATAGAACACAACTCATCCTCGACATCTTCGGACAACGGGCGCGTACTCGCGAAGGACTCTTACAAGTAGAACTCGCGCAACTTACCTACCTACTCCCCCGGCTTGGGAACCTCTATACGAAGTTTGAACGCCAACAGGGAGGGATTGGGGTACGCGGAGGCTCTGGTGAGACGAAGTTGGAGACCGATAGGCGTAAGGTTCGTGCCACTATCGGCGATTTAGAGGCGCAGATTGCGGAGGTTCGCAGTCAACGCCAACAGCAGAGAGCGCAACGCCGCAAACTTCCGTTTCCTACGGC
>JAPLCR010000310.1:2485-16084 GCA_026392135.1 Armatimonadota bacterium | reverse complement strand
CGTTTCCTACGGCGGCACTCGTCGGCTATACGAGCGCAGGAAAGTCCACGCTGCTGAACAAGCTTTCAGGGAGTGATGTCTTTGCCGACCCGCAACTCTTCGCAACTCTCGACCCGACGACGCGGCGTGTGGCACTGGATGATGGTTGGGCAATTCTATTGACCGATACTGTCGGCTTTATTCGGAACCTGCCCACCGACCTTATCGCCTCCTTTCAAGCGACTCTCGAAGAGACTATTGAGGCAGATGTTCTGCTTCATATTGTAGACACCAGCCACCCACACCGCGAAATGCAACAGCTTGCAGTAATGCAGGTACTAGATGAGTTGGGGGTGGAAGACAAGCCAATAATCACTGTGTTCAACAAGTGTGACATGGTAAAGGACGACATCTACCTGAGCCTGTTGGCAGAAGACACTCTGAACTCGGTCTGCATTTCAGCACAGACAGGACAGGGCTTGCACGACCTCTCTATGCACATTGTGAGTACACTCAAAGGGCTACTGATTGACGTACAAGCCCTGCTCCCCTATAACCGGAACGACCTAGTGGCGAAATGCTACGAGCAGGGGCGAGTGGATAAAGTAGACTACCGCGAGGAGGGCATCTACCTTGAGGCGCACGTCTCACACGACATGGCAAGCCGCCTACAGTCGTTTCGTGTAGAGGTGTGAACCACGAAAAGGGAGAGGTACTAGATACCTCTAACTCACGTGCTTTCGCTCTAACTCCAGTAGCTGCTTCTTTCGAGAGAGACCGAAGGCGTAGCCGGTCAGGTTACCCTTTGCTCCGATAACCCTATGGCACGGCACGACAATAGCAATAGGGTTTGCGGCATTGGCTCCTCCTACTGCCCTGCTCGCATTCGAGTTGCCTAGCAGGGCTGCCAGTCGTCCGTAGGTCGTAGTCTCTCCATAGGGTAAGGAGACAAGTGCATCCCAGACTCGGTGTTGAAACTCGGTTCCCTTCGCATGGAGCGGAAGTGTGAACGTTTGGCGTTCCCCTCGGAAATACTCTCCTATCTGCGTCTCCACAAGGGCACTACGCCCCGTATCCCACACAACACACGCCTCCCCGAACTCCTTCGACAGAAGGAGTTCGGCTTGCTTTTGGTTCGGGCAGAAAGAGAGGAGTGCGAGCGCGTTATCTATGTTCACAACGCTTAACAAGGTTCCTATTGGTGTTTCAAACAGGTGTGCAAAGTAGTTCATGCAGGATCTCCTAAAGTCATCCAGAGGTGATAGGTCGCAAGGCTACGGTAGGGCGCGAACGCCTCCATAAGAGGTACTGTTTGCGCGGGAGTGGGGCTACTCTCCATCGCGAAAAACTTACGAAGCGCGGTTCGTAGCCCTGAATCACCAATGGGTACACAGTCGGCGCATCCGAATCCACGCATAAGGATATAGTTGACAGACCAAGGCCCCAGACCGCGCACTGCTAGCAGGCACCTCTCAACCTGTGTTACGGGAGCCGTCGCGAAGTCTGCCAACGGTAGCTCACCAGAGACAATCAGCCGAGCCGTATCAATCAGGTACTCCGCTTTGCGCTGTGAAAACTGGTGGGGTGTCAAATCGGAGGGCTTCAGGTTCGCGACTTGCTCAGGAGTAGGGTGGGCAATATAGCGTTCGTCGTAGCGTGTCCCGCACTTTTCAGCAAGAGTGCGGCGTAGGCTAAACGCGAATGCAAGATTTATCTGTTGCCCAATAATTGACCAGACCAGTGCCTCGAAAACATCGCCTGTCAAGGGGATACGTAGTCCCGTGCGTTCTCCGATAAGTGAGCGTAGTTCCGGCTCTCCCTCTAGTTTGCGCTCAAATAAGAGAGGGTCAGAAGTCAGCCCCAGTAGCCGTAGAGCTATCGTGTGCGCGGCGCGTAGAGCATCACCATCTATCTTTGAAGTCGTCTCCACGCTACAAACCGCCTGCTCTGCCTCTAGTTCGATATGTAGGAGTGCAGTCTGCCCGTTTAGCCTAACGACTTTCGTAATGCGATTTCCCTCTGCGCTCTCCATTGCGCTTTTGGGGTCGCGCCAAAAGTTACGCAACACATATTCAGCGCGGTAAGAGGGGGGTAGGGCGAGGGTGAAGGAGGATGAGTTACCAAGTTTGCGATATTCGCTAGGGCACAGGCTCATCTGTTTGCGAAAATTCTCATTGAAAGCGGAGAGGCTTTCATAACCGACCTCGAACGCGATTTCGAGTGTGCTTCTATCGGAGGTCTGTGAGCCAATCAACTGTTGACACGCCTGTGCAATTCGCGCCTGATTAAGCAGGCTCGCGGGCGTGGTATGGTAGTGTTGGCGGAAGAGCGCAGTGAGTTTCGTAATACCGATTTCAGACTCTTGCGCCATGTCTGGCACATCAGCGAACACACTTGGCTCCTGCCTTATTCGTGCGGTGAGGGCAATAAGCCGCTCTAAATCGGGGTCATGATTCTGGTAGTAGCCATCAGGTCGGCAACGGCGACAGGCGCGTAGCCCTGCCCTTTGCGCTTCCGCCTCCGAATAAAAGAACTGTACATTTTCAGGTTTTGGTTTGCGGGCGTTGCAGGAGGGCAGGCAGTAGATACCCGTTGAGAGAACCCCCGTAAGAAAACGCCCGTTGTAGTTTTTATCGCTGGCATACATCCGCCCCAGCATCGTTTCACGGCTCAATCCCATATCGGTTCCCCCTCGCAGATACTTGATAACAGTAGCATAACCGATTTATGTGGGTTCTGTCTGCCGCTTTTCTTCGCTGGAATTCTGAGGAGAGATAGTTTCTCCAAGAAGTTGCCGCTAAGCGTGTCTTTTGTGGCTTACTGTCCTGCACTCTGCACTCTCTATTTCTCCTCTCCTGCTGGGATGACTTCCAGTGACTGAACGGTTGTGTCTTTGGGTAGCCGCACGATGACAATCCCATTTTCGTCCGACAACACGGCTCCGGTAAGTGCTCCTTGTAGGCGGTAGTTCGTTTTTGGTTTGCCCATAACGCATACCATAACCCCTAAACCGCTTGCCGAAGAGGTGCGGAAACCGCACCGCGCTCTATCCTGCTGTTTGTCGTAGTAGGGGCTGATGAGTTGCGTGTCGAAGCCCGCAGAGATCGTTCCGGGCGTGTGGTACGCTCTCTGCATAAGCCACAGCACGCACGCATCTCCTGAGTAGTCCCTTGCACCCTGCGGTGTGCCTGTCTCTGCATTCAGCCACTCAGGATACCCACCACATAACGCATGGGCTTGTGTATAGGCGTTGAGTAAGTTCTGAGCCATTCGCCCCGCTATCTCCACCTCTCCAATATCGAGCAGAGCTTTCCACACAAGCCAGTTCGTCCCATAATGCACTCCACCCATGCCTTGAACCGCAGGACGGTAGGCGAAAGAGGCTTTGGAGAGGCTTCTTAGACCGTAGGGACTCCAGAAAATTTCGGGATTCGTGAGCGATTGCAGAATCGATTTGCGCCTCTCTAGCGGAAGGTTCTCTGCCCCAGCTATGAGAGGAAGCAGGGTCGCAATCGAATCGCGCTCCTCTAGCGCAAGCGGTTTCTCATTTGCTTTCGGTGTGTAGGTTCCCCTTAGCGCGTCCCAGAGCTGGCTGTTCAGAGTGAGAGAGGTAGCGTCAATCTCCGCCTGATAGCCTCTGCGCTCCTCATCAGGGAGGTTCAATACCTCTGCAATTTTCAGGAGAGTCTTCGCGGAGCGTATCACATACGCCGAAATCTCCGGGGCAAACGATCTGTTGGTATTACGTATAAGGAGAGGGCGAGTGAGTAGTGCCTGTGCCTGCTGAGAGGCGGAAGACCATGCGAACAGTCCCGGGTTTACGGTTGAACGTGCCGCTGCAAGCATCTCCTGATACCTATGTTTTGCGGCGGGGTAGGCGCGTTCCAGAAGCCCTCTTTCGCGAGAGACCTGATAGAGTTCCCATAGCGCAATAAGATTGGTGGGTGCAGTGGCTATCGGGTTTGTGAGCGGTCTACTCTGATCGAGTTGAGTGAGCAGGTGGGCGTTGATTTGTGCCGCAGACCATTCAGGGCGCACAACACTCCAACCCAGCGCGATAAGTCCGCCTCCCACAGGATGATATACACCACCCTCTCCACTGCCCTCTTCCCGACTCATGATGCCTACACGGCGCAGGTCAGTCTGCGTAACATTTGTGAGCGATTGGGCTATCAGCCCCTCGAAAACAGAGTTACTGCCCCTTCCTAACGCCTCTCGCTCGTAAACCTTCAGTGCTTGCGAAAGCAGCCCACCTCCCTCTACCACTTTGCCGTTGGGCAGGGTGTCGTCTACCAGACCGAGAAGGGTTGTCGCCGACTCCTTCGCCTGCTCACCGTCTTTCCCTGCTCCCACGCAGAGAGTTATCGTTCGCTTTTCGCCGGGAGCGAGGCTAATGTTATCCACGCGCAGAAGTCCCCACTGCGCCGTTTCATTTTTCGCTATAACCTCTCCGCTCAGGGCGGACGGTTTTATCTGTCCATCCGCTTCGCGTATACTATGCAGGTTTGCATCCGAAAGGAAGGCGTTTTTCACAGTATAGCCTGACTGCGTGAAGGGGTTCGAGCGTCCTGTAAGTGCGAACATTAGCGGTGACTTCTCATGGTGTAGAATAGGTAAGCCCGTCTCTGCATCTTTTTCAATTTTCAACTGTTCAGGGGCTAAACCGTTCGGCACAACCTCTACACCGCCCAAAAAATCCACAAACCATGTCTGCCGCGCCTGAGAGCGATTTGTGACGGTTACCATCATGATTAAGCCGTCGGAGGAAGGCTCGGCGTTCGCAGGAAACATGACGACGCTCACTTCGCCCTCTCCCCAAAACGGCTCTTGCGCTTTAACCCTCTGGGGTGCATTGGCGGACAGAAATGGGATTCGCGCCTCCCAGTAGACCCCTTTCGCGCTTGCGGCTACGGGCGTGGCGCGTCGGTTACGAAGACGGTCAGAGTCGATTATCGGGAGGTCGTCGCCGTCTGCATTCAAGGAAGATAGTCCGCTACTCCGTCGTTCATAGACCTGATAGGTTCGCTCGAAAGCCTGCCCTTGCTTGCGAATAACCTGCTCTACGCGCCTCTGCCCTATGATAAGCGGAAATGTGAACATTGCAGGCTGGTTTCTATCCAGAAGAAAGCAGGGCGCAAGGTGTCCGCGTGCAACAGCTCCCCAAGGTTGTAGAGGGAGTTCGCTTAAACCGACAGCGTGTTCAAGGAGGGATACCCGCTTTGGAGGGACGATAGGCTGTTGCGCGAACACGGAGGATGTAGATAACGCGAAAGCACCAAGCGCAATTCCGCGACATACGTTATAATAGGAGAGTCTTATTGAGGAAAGGAGTGCAGAGTGGCTATGTCTCTTCATGAAAAAATGGTTTCCGATTCTTTGGCGATTTATGTGCATATCCCCTTTTGCACGAAGCACTGCGCCTATTGTGACTTCAATACGTATGTCGAGAAGGCGCAGAGCGAAATTGTGGGCGACACTGTGGAGGCTATCTGTGCAGACATTCGACAGACCGCGAAGAGCCTCAATGCCGAACAACGTTCTCGCTCTATCGGAAGTGTTTTCTTTGGAGGGGGAACTCCGACCTTCTTGAGCGGTGAACAGATTACGCACATACTTAAAACGATACGCAGCAGTTTTGTTGTACAAAACGACGCGGAAATCTCTAGCGAAGCAAACCCTACCTCCTCCGACTCGGAGAAGTTCGGGCAGATGCGTGAGGCGGGCTTCAATCGTCTGAGCGTCGGCGTTCAGGCATTTCAAGACCCTATTCTTATCGCCATGGACAGATTCCACACAGCGAACGAGGCTGAACACGCCTTACAGACAGCACGAACGGCGGGATTTGATAATCTGAACCTCGATTTGATGTTCGGGCTACCCAAACAGCGCCTCTCGGACTGGGAAGAGAGCCTTCAACGTGCCCTCGCCTTAGAGACGGAACACCTCTCGCTATACGCTTTGACACTGGAAGCGGGGACTCGTTTCGAGAGATTATATGCGGGGGGCAAATTGGAGCTTCCGGGCGAGGACGCGGAGACTGAAATGTACGAACGGGCTATCGAAATACTGACCTCGGCGGGGTATCAACACTATGAGGTGAGCAACTTTGCACTGGAAGGCTACCAGTGTCGACATAACCGCGTCTACTGGGAGAACCGGGAGTATATTGGGTTCGGAGCGGGGGCAGTCTCCTATCTGGATGGGCGGCGTTGGAAGCGAGAACGTCTGCCCGCGCAGTATATTCGTAAGGTGCGTGAAGGGCTTGACCTATCGGTAGAGTCGGAGACGCTAGAGCCGGAAGGAACGCTCGGCGAGACGATGATGCTCGGCTTGCGACTGCGGGATGGGATCTCATTGAGCAAAGTACAGGCTCGTTTCGGAATAGAACCGCTCTCCTACTTCGCAGAGCCTATTGCCGACCTTGAACGGCGGGGCTGGCTTGTTCGCGATGAGGATACCCTGAAGCTGTCTCATGCGGGGCTACTTCTGGCGAATGAGGCGGTGAGCGCGTTTTTAGCAGATTAGCAGGACAGAGCAGTGCGATAAACCTTCCGCGTTGCTCCACCCACCCTCGCTAAAAAGAAAAATAGACTCTGCCTGTAACCCTTTTTGAGCATCCTCCGTCTAAAGCCCGAACAGTCTCCCCGTTCAACGGTCTCCTTCGGAAAGCGGATACGCTCAAAAAGGAGACCGCCTAAGTCCCTTGCAAAAAGGAGTGAACCCAAAATGACACACTGGTTACTGCGTCGAAGCAGTCTCATCGCTATCTTGGGGATTGCGTTATTAGGAAGCACTATGCGAACGGAGGCGCAGGGATTTTTCATTCCTGAACGCCCCATTCCCATAGGTCGCCCTATACCAATCTACCCTATCTACGTGAAAAACATCCACGTACGCACCCATATTAAAGAGGCTATCGCGGAAACGACGGTGGAACAGACCCTCGTGAACGAGAGCGGAATAGAGCAAGAGGGGACTTACCTCTACCCTCTTCCCGAAGGAGCCACGCCCACTGCCTTCAGCATGACCGTCGGGGACAAAACAATGGAGCCGCGCATTCTCCATAAAGACGAGGCACGCGGAATCTACGAGAGTATTGTTCGTCGGCGTAGAGACCCTGCCCTGCTAGAGTATGTGGGGCGCGACCTTGTGCGCGTCAGCGTCTATCCTATTCCCGCGCATGGCGAACGCCTGATACGTATGCGCTATACCGAAATTTTGAAGCCGGACAACGGGATGCGAAAGTACGCCTACCCCCTCTCCACCTCCCGATTTGCGAGCAGACCGGTGGGAACGATGACGGTAGACCTCAAAATTGAGACGAACTCCGCCCTCAAAAACGTCTACTCTCCCTCACATAACGTCTCTATTCGCAGACCAGATGAGCGAACGGCGACTCTCTCTTGGGAGGGGCAGAACATAGCAGACGACAGCGACCTTAGAATATTTTTTAGCACAAGCGACGACGAGATAGGTCTCTCCCTGCTCACCTACCGCACGGGCGACGAGGGCGGCTACTTCATGCTCCTCGCCTCACCGCGTGTCACCATCCCCAAAAATCGCGTGATACCCAAGCAGGTGGTCTTCGTGCTGGATAGAACCGGTTCCATGTCCGGCGAGAAAATCGTGCAGGCGCGGAAGTCTATGCTCTTCTGCCTAAACTCACTCCACCCAGAAGACCGCTTCTCAGTCATCACCTTCAACGAATCACCCGACCTCTTTTCCCGAAAACTGGAACCCGCCACCGCAGAGAACATCCAGAAGGCGCGGAAGTTTGTGGAGGGCGTAGAGGCTTCCGGCGGAACCAACATCGACGAAGCCCTGCGGGCAGGATTGAAACTACTGGAGAACGAGCGCGGACGGCAGAAGATGGTCGTCTTTATGACGGATGGGCTTGCCACCGTCGGCGAGACCAATGTAGAGACGATTCTACAACACGTTCGACAGCAGAACGGTACGCTTAACCTCGCGCAAGGCGAGGGAGTCCGCCCCGTCGGACTGCGAGAGTCGGACGGCGCGGGAGCGCGTATCTTCTGCTTTGGGGTCGGTTACGATGTGAACGTTCCCTTCCTCGACAGGCTAGGGCAACAAAACAAGGGCGACTCCGACTTCGTGAAGCCTGCGGAGGACATTGAGGTAAAGGTGAGTAGTTTCTTCTCGAAGGTGAGTTCGCCCATTCTCTCCAACCTGCAAGTGAACTTCGAGGGCGCAGAGGTCTACGATGTGTTTCCCAAGACCTACCCCGACCTGTTCAAAGGCTCTCAACTCGTGATAACGGGGCGTTTTCGGGGGGATGGGCGCGGTTTAGTACGCCTCTCCGGGCTTGCGAACGATACGAAAGAGAGCTTCAAACTCGCCACGAACTTCGGCGGTGAAGATAACCGCAACGCCTTCCTGCCGCGTGTCTGGGCGATGCGAAAAATAGGTTGGCTTGTAGACCAAGTGCGCCTTTCCAATCAGCCCGAAGGCAAAAAAGAGGTGTTGGATGAGATTATCCGCCTCTCCCAGACCTACGGAATCATCACGGAGTACACCTCTTTCCTCGTAGATGAGCGGGAGGGTATCCGGCTCGGCTACCGCGATAGCGGCGGCAATATGAGACAATTGTCGGAGGAAGACCGCCTTAATGTGCGAAAAGAGGTAGCGCAACGTGCTTTCCAGTTCGGCGCACAGGGAAAGGACGCAACCAATCAGAGCCTCCGCGCTAAAATCTACAACAACAACGACAAGATGATAGCCCGCGGACAGACAAACAGCGTACAAGAGTACTTTTACGACGCTGACGGCTCTCTGCCTTCCGCTAGTGTCGGGCGTTTTTCTCGCGCGGGCGGTGCGGGAGGCGGCACAGGCGGCTATAGTCGGTTAGGAGCGGGGCGTGCAGGAAGCCCCGGTGCCATGATGGGCGGAATGGCGAAGCAGAGAGGCGGTCAAGGCGTTATGGGAGGTGTCAATTTCGGACTGCCCGCCAATAGTGGAAATGAAGTAGGGGCGCAAGCCGTCGCAGGAAAGACCTTCTACCTACAGAAGAACAACCAGTGGCAAGACCACGCCTACGACGCGAAAAAGCAGAAACTCGTCTCTATTCGCGCCTTTAGCGACGCGCACTTCGCGCTCATTCGCGCCGTGCCGAAACTCTCCGACTACTCCACCGTCGGCAGCGATGTGATTGTCACGCTCGGCAAAAACGCCGTGCTTATCACCGAAGCAGGGAAGGACGCGAAGGAGAAACTCACCGAGAGCGAAATCCGCGACCTCACTGCGAAGTAGGCGGAAAGTACCTCCCTTGTACTGATAAGTACACACCAAAAGAAGTCTCCAAGTACGGTGACTTTGTGAACATCCAATCACAAGTCATCTACTTGGAGACCTCTTTTTAGTTACTGCTGGCGGAAGTATCTACCCAAATCAGGCTCACTCTCAATATGGCAGAAAGGTACCGGATTAGGATAGGGCGAAGGCTGGACAGGAGTTACTAGTGCTTTTTGGGATGGAGTGCCTTCCAAGCGTGTGCCCAAGCCTCTTCGGAATTATTGATGATCGCAAAGTAATCGGAAGAGCCAAAAGCGGTGTAAGCGGCATCCCATGCGGCTTCGGCAAGTGCTAACTCATTAGGGTCTGCGTTCACATCGTTCATTGCATCCTGAACAAGCGTTCCAGAGACCCCCAAGTCGCCCTGAGTGATGTCTGCTATTGCGTCATTGATAACGGTGAGGTCTCCGGCATCTACCTTAACCAACTCCTTAACAGCTTTTACATCCGTATCAAACACGCTCTTCCCGCCCTCTAAAGTGAGGTGCGTATCGTCTATCCAGTTGTCGTTTTCCAGCGCACTATTGATGCGGCAGATAGCCTTTTGAATGTGATGCGTGTCTTTTGACGACCAAGAGTACGCGGTTAGTGCGTCTGTCAATAGACTCACTGCGTCTTGTTTGTAGGTTCTACATCCCGCGAGCATGAGCAGTACAAACGCCATGCCAAAAATGAGTGGATTGCGCCGATAAAAAAGTGTCTTCATCAAACCTTCTCCTTGTCTATATGCGGGGGCTGATTGGACTGGCAAGCCTTATAAAAATACCTGCCCACCAGAAAGAGTATTTTATAGACGACGGCTACATTCCTCCTTAACTCTGAAAAATACCTGCTTACATAACCTTACCTTCCAATTTCCATCGGGAAAAGGCGTGGATAGAGTGGGTTAAAGAGGTCTGGCACAGAGAATCTCCTCAAAACTAGCATTTTGCTCAGTGGTGTCTGCTCTGTATTTTGGCATAACTAATATGTAGGTTCTTTCCCGCCCCTGATAAAGGGCAAACCAGCCGCAAGGCTGGGACGCAAAGCCACAGGTCTCTGCTGATTAAGTGAGATGGCTGGGTAGCCGAAAGGGCGACATGAGCAAAAGAAAACTCTTCTCATAGAAGGCTTCTCTGACTGCTTCCTCGTCGGGCAGGTTAAGGACAGATTGAGAGAGATATCTAACTCTTTTGTAACTACTCAGGCTTATCTCATGGAGAACAGCAGAATCACCTTGCAGACAAGTCCTTCTCCCGAATCGGGAGAGGGATGCCCACAGGGCAGGGTGAGGGCTGAGTAGTTACACTCTTTTGTAAAGAGAGGTAGATACGATTACATTTACATCCTTCGCAAGCGAAATGGCAAACCGCACCGAAAGGTCGGGACGCAAAGCCACGGGTCTAATGTTGTAGTCGCTAAGACAGCCGGGTTACCGAATTTGCGCGACAACGAGGGAGTTTTTAACTATGTTTCTACACAACCACCAACTGCGATACGACAGGGAGGTAGGCGGTACACGTCCTGCCCCACCCCGCCGACACACGCTCTTACAGCGGGTTACGCGAGCGGCTCTGTCCGTTTTTGTGGTCGCATCCGCCCTGTACGCTCTCCCTGCGAATGCCGCAGGACTTTCTGGTAAAGCGGACACCTTTCTGACAAAGAGAGCCGCTCGTGGACTAATGACTGGTTGGACATCGGTCATTGTAAGGATTGACGGCACGTTGACCGCACAACGCAAGGCAGAGATGCGTAGCCTCGGTTGTGATGTCTATCGGCAGTTGCCTATTATTAAGTCTGTAGCAGTCAATGTACCAAATCGGATGCTAGAGCGTTTAGCCGCGCTTCCCTACATAAAAACGCTCTCCGCAGACTTAGTCGTAAAAAAGACCGACGCATTCACGGATACTCACAGCCTAGCCTCTAGTGCCTGGTCTTTGTATCCTAAGCTTGACCCCACGCACGTACTCGTCGGCATCGTCGACAGCGGAGTCAACAAAGTTAGCGATGTACAGAACGTAGTTACGTCTCGCTCCTTTATCGCAGGCAACACCAATTTGGGAGATGAGTGTGGACATGGCACTCATGTGGCGGGAATCATTAGCGGTTCAGGTGTCTCCTCCACAGGAACGGGCTTCACTCCCATTCGAGGCGTGGGGTATAACGCCTCTACCCTGAAAAGCCCAATACTGGCTAGCCTTAAAGCACTAGGTGCTGATGGAACGGGCAAGGTCAGCGATGTGGTCGCCGCAATGCAGTGGTTACTCAAAGTTGCAATGCACGATCCCTCTGCGGGAGTTACATTGCCCTCAGATGTACGCGTTGTGCTTAACCTCTCTATTGGTCACCCCGTTGCCGAAAGTTACACGACAGACCCTCTATGTCAGGCGTGTGAAGCACTTTGGAAAGCAGGAGCCGTCGTGGTTTGCTCTGCGGGTAATGGAGGTCGCCTGCAAGACACAGTAGATGCGAACCTTGATAACGAAGGCTACGGCACAGAGTACGGTTCTATCAACTCTCCCGGTAACGACCCCTATGTTATTACCGTTGGCGCAATGAAAAATATGGACGGCAATCGGGCAAATGACAAAATATCGACCTACTCAAGCCGAGGTCCCACGCGACTTGACTTGGTTTTAAAACCCGATATCGTCGCACCTGGCAACAAAGTTATTTCCGTTGACGCGGGTATAAACAGCACATCCAAGTCGTATAGTTGGCTCCGAGGCACACACCCCGGAAACCTCGTTCCTCAGCGCGAGTACTATAGCGGGACGAAAACACTAACCCCTGCCTACTACAGGCTGTCCGGCACCTCTATGGCGGCACCCGTCGTATCTGCCGCAGTGGCAATGATGTTAGCGAAAGATAAGACTCTAACACCGGATACTATCAAGGCACGTCTAATGCTGACCGCCGACAAGTGGAGCTTATCGACTGGCGTGGCTGACCCCTGTTCACTCGGCTCTGGGTATATCAATGTCACCGCTGCAATGAGCAGTTCTGTTGTAGCTACTCAGAGTGCCCTCTCTCCGAACCTGATGCAAGACAGCTTAGGCAATGTCTATATCTCTATCGACAAGGCGATATGGGGGACAAAAGCTATCTGGGGGACGGGGGTCACAGACCTACGGGCAATATGGGGAACTAAGGCTATCTGGGGAACAAGCGATAACCTGCTCTCCTCTAGTAGAGCGGTCTGGGGGACAGGTGTTTGGAGTGACCGTGCCGTATGGGGAGTAGATATATTTGGCGCAGACTTCTCTGCTACTGTGTTTGGCGGCGAATAGGCGATTAGCCTTTAGTAACCTCTGCGGCGTTGGGAACTCATCTACCCCAACGCCGTAGAGGAGAGAGAGATTTTAAGTTGCCACCAAAGAGTGGTTCGGGTGAAAGGCGATAGATTATGACATACATTAAGGATAGCGGGGCTATTCGCAACTTTAGCAAAGCGAGAGCCGTTTCCATTTTTTCAGGATTAGCACTCTTCATTAGCTTCTACATTGGCGGAGGTGCCCTTGCGGTGGCTAGCGGGCAGATAGGAATAGCTAAGCGTAGTGGGTACAAAACAAAGGCTGATAGAAGCTTTGCTTGTCAAGAGACACGAGGGCATAAGCCTCCTCAATACCATCCGGTAAGAGATTGTGCAGTAAAGCCGCATCGCGTTATTTGGGGAAATTAGTAGTAGTTTGGTGCTATGGAAACAGGCGTTAGCACTCGCCTTTTCTACATCACCCCTCCACTTCAGTGCGTCCTGCACAGTGGCTCACGCCTCACAATCGCCCCTCTCCGAAATGGTGAGGGGCGATTGCAACACTCACTCCTCTCCATATTTCTCCCTAATCACGGAGCAGTTTTTCTCTTAAAAACTAGGGAGAAAATAGCTCGGCTTCCCTCTCTATGAATCAAATGTCTCCTTCAAGAGACAAAGCGACTACAAAAAAGAGAATAAGCAGCGCGAACTATAGCTACTCTACCGCCTTGAAACGCTCCCCCTCCTCAAGTATATACCGCACAAACTCCACTGTTTTTGCGAGGTCTATCGGGTCGGCGGGCTGACGGGAGGAGAGTGCGGGGTCGAACCTCCCTGCCCAAGCCCTGTCTATCAAGTCCGTATATTGAGGGTCTAGCGTTGTCTTCACCCACTCCGCGCCCGCCCTCTTAGAGCCGGGGTACCCTCGGTGCAAGTCGTGCAACATTCGGCAGTAGTTCAAAACTGCAAACGCCTGATAAAACCGGCTGTTGATGCATTCCGGATTCTCGGCTATCTCCCCTCCCCAATCCCGCATAACCTCAAGGATCTCCTCTCGTAACGCGCTTGTGGGAATTGGG
>JAPLCR010000310.1:0-2410 GCA_026392135.1 Armatimonadota bacterium | reverse complement strand
TGTGGGAATTGGGTCTATCAGCGTTACTGGGGGAGTGCCCGCCAGAGTTATTCCGTATTCACGAACTACCCAGCGGACGACTATCATATTGCAGTGAGTAGACTCGATAAGATGTCGGCTTCCGTGGTCGAGATACCAGAGAGGCTTGTCACGCTGAGCGTAGTCGCGTAAAACCTCTTTCGGAAAGTAGGAGCCTTCTAGGTGCTGTGCCCACACACAGTTCAAGCCGTAGATGCGCTCGTGTAAAACCTGCAACACCCCAACTTGCGCCTCCGAAAGTTCAGACTCTAGGGCAACTATAAAGTCTACATCGCTATCGCTATCAAAGTCTCCTACCGCAAACGAACCTTGTAGGTAGAAACCTAGAAATGTATCGCCCAAAGTCGCCTGAATACCCTCTACAAGCTCATCCAATACTGTATTAAGTTCAGGGTATGGGGTTGGGAACATCGACGCATCCTCTCTCTGTTTAGCAGATACGCTCTGCTCCTGTGTAGACATTCATAGTGTCGCCCCGCAAAAAACCAATCAGCGTCATCCCAACGCTCGCTGCAATCTCTACCGCAAGCGATGAGGGCGCAGATACCGCGCACAAGATAGGAATACGCGCTCGCACAGCTTTCTGCACAATCTCGTAGCTCACACGCCCACTTACCAAAAGAAGGCGGTTTGAAAGGGGAGTTGCCCCCTCCATAACTTTTTCACCAATCACCTTATCCACTGCATTATGCCTACCCACATCCTCTTTCAAAGAGAGCAGAGTACCATCAGCATCGAACAAGCCCGCCGCGTGTAGCCCTCCCGTTCGCTGAAAAACCTCTTGAGCAACACGGAGTTTTGCAGGCAAGCCGTAGAGCAGAGTAGGAGAAAAAGTGAGGGTGTCAGGAGGAATCGGTACGAAGTTCAAGCACAACTCTGCAAGGCTAGCTTTACCACAAACTCCACAACTCGCCGATAAAGGCAGGTTACGTTTCTGCCGAACAAACCCGTTCGCAGTCTCATTCAAAACGGCTTGGACAAAGTTCTGTCGGTCAGGGTCACTCTCCTCCGTACCGTACCCCATAGCACGCACGTCGTCACGCCCTGCAATAATCTCTTCGGCAAAAAGTAACCCTGTAACAAGCGCGAAGTCATCGCCCGGTGTCCGCATCGTTATCGCAAAAGGCTCCCCATTGACCCTAATTTCAAGCGCGACCTCCTCCGTCACAGAGTCCTGCGTGGTCTCAAAGGTCTCTCCACGATAGCGAACAATTCGCGTCATACCGTACTAACCCTCATCTACAAAGATATCCGGCTTCTGGTCTTCAGGGCACAAAGCTCCCGCACCAAACACAAGCGGGAAACGCCTCTCAGGATTACCAATCGAGCGCGTTGCCCCCTCCATATAGCAGACGCTAAAGGCACGGCGTGGGCGCTCTATGGTGTTCACCCCAGAGCGGTGCAAAAGCCAGTTATGAAGCAGAAGCACCTCCCCCGCCTCCGCCTCAAGGAAAAGGCTCCTCTCCTCCTGTGCATAACTAGCCTCCTGCTCAGAGGTAATGGTATGCCCCCACTGCGAAAGTAGCCCCAACTTATGACTTCCGGGAACCACTTGCATACAGCCGTTCTGAATGGTGGCTCTATCGAGTGCCGTCCATATCGTAATGAGCGGGTTTCTATCTATCCCCCACTGATCACCGCCATCCTGATGATAGGGCAGAACCGTCCCCTGCAAGGCAGGCTTATTCATAAACATAGAGCGGTACACACTCACAGATTCACCGTAAGTGCGGCGGCATATCTCCTCAAAAAGAGGGTGCTGAAGATAGCGCAAAAACTCTGCGTCCCGCTCCAACTGCTCAATTTTGCGATAGGCTAGGCTAGGCAGTGCCCACTCACCCCCGCTAGGAACATCACCATAAGCTCCCGTTGCAGAGTCGAGTTGGCAATACATACCCCGATAACGCACCTTACCAAGCATAATATCATCCATGCGTTTTTGAAGGCAAGCGAGCTGCTCTTCGGAGGCGACCTGCCCCAGACGGAGATACCCATCTTCCCCAAACTGGTTCCAGTCGGCTTCGCTCAATCCCGCGGTTCGTTGTCGTACCATAAGCCTAGCTCCTATTTCACCACTGGTAACATCGCTTTGAACTCAGGGGTTCCTGCCATCTGCATCAGCTCGTAAAGAGCCAACTCAGTGGAAGACAGAAGAACGCCCCCTTGCCTCATTTTGTCCAGACCTAATCGCCAGTTAAGTTCTGTTCGTGAAGAGACGGCATCTGCCACAACGTGTACCTGATAGCCCGCCGCAGTCAAATCATGGGCAGACTGATTAACGCAGATATGGGTCTCCACACCGCACAGCAGTACCTGCTTCCTACCCGAACGCTGTAGCTCAGAGTTAAACGGTAGAGAGCGAAAACAGCTG
>JAPLCR010000648.1 GCA_026392135.1 Armatimonadota bacterium | reverse complement strand
CTTGGTCAGGCGCAGACGCACGCTATCGCGGATATGCTTCGTAAACACCCAGATTATGCCCTATGGATGCAGGAAAAGCCTTCCGAAATGGAGGAAGACCTCTATCTCTTTTTACGCGCCGCTATCTGGCCCGACGACATTCGTGCGCCCAAGCACCCCTCCCACCATTTTGCCCACTCTTCATGGCACTATGTTAACCGTCTCTTTGTTCTTGATGGGCAGGCTTCTCCGAAACTGGAGAAGGGGAAACACATCCTCGAAGCTATCGCACTTAACAGCAAACCCCTACAATCCACAAGCCCTGACGCAGACAAAGCAGTAGCCCTCTGCTGGATTTTCCACCTGATGGGCGACATTCATCAGCCTCTCCATTCGACGGCTCTTGTCTCTGCACAATTTCCAGAGGGTGATAGGGGCGGCAACCTCTTTTTTGTTCGTAACAAAACGAGAACCAATAATCTACACAGTCTCTGGGATGGGCTTTGGGACAAGGAGACGGCAGGGAAGAGTATTTCCGACTCAGGCGTGAGGGAGAGAGTAGACCACGTCAAACTTCTGAAGGTGGTAGGGCGTGTTTTGAAGCAGTATCCGGCGAACGGTTTCAAAGAGCTGGGAAACACCGACTATAGCAGTTGGGTGGATGAGAGTTTTGCTCTTGCAAAACGCGCCGTCTACCTCGATGGCAAACTCCCCATAGGAACGGACACACACACTCCGGGGCAACTGCCCGATACCTACGAGGCGGACGCTCGAAAGCTAGGAGAAAGGCAACTCGCTTTGGGGGGGTATCGTCTGGCGGCGCAGTTGAAAAGCCTTTTGAAGCTTTAGGCGGCTTGCAGAAAAACAAGAAGAGGGTAGTCTCACAAGGCTACCCTCTTCGCTGTCCCTACTCTATCGTAGCCACTCCGCAATATAGTCGAATAGCGTCAACCCTGTCGCCGACGTATCATTCAACTGCTGCCACTCCACATCGCCGGGAGAGCGAGGCTCTAGCGTCGTCGATTTCGTAACGCCTAATATAGGTTCAGAAGGGTTGAGGGGGAAAACGTCGCCAAAACGAAATACGTGAAGCCCATCTCTTTCCCAATCGGCGTTGTAGCGGTGAAGGTAGTGTATATAGTTCGCGCCGTCATCGCCATAAGCCGTCAAAGCCCGCCGAACTATCAGCTTCTCTTTTGCGAAAGGCGCGGGATTACCCCCCGCTGAAAAAGCCGGATCGTGGTCGCCTGTTTCAAAAATGACCTTTCGAGGAGCCATGAGCGCGTGGAGGTCGGAAGTCTCTATATAGTCGCGTATATCCGCGTTATTCCACGCCCAGCAACGGTGGCGGAGGTCGGTTTCGTACTGCACATTAAAGTCTATGCCAAAGCCTGCGGGAATGGCGATGCGGATGCGCGGGTCGAGGGCGGCGGCGTAGGTCGTCACCTCTCCCCCTA
Organism: Armatimonadota bacterium; assembly: GCA_026392135.1. GTDB lineage: Bacteria > Armatimonadota > Chthonomonadetes > Chthonomonadales > Chthonomonadaceae > CAIJLM01. The sequence continues at coordinate 10,755 of JAPLCR010000648.1, read as the reverse complement.
AAGAGAGTCCCGCCAGTATTATGCGGTTCGAGTCTACAAAACGTTGCGTCCTCAAAAAGTCTATCGCCTTCATAACATCCCAAGCGCGCTCTCCATCCTCCTCCCAATCCGAGTTAGTGAAACCGGGATAGATGATGGAAGGATGCAGATTATTGCCTTGCGAAGCGATGTATGTGGCTGGGTCGCTATTGTCCGTCCGTTCTGTACGGTGGCTGATATCTATCGCCAGAACAATAAAGCGGCGGCGAGCGAAAGCATCTGCATAGGGGTACGACCACCAGTGAACAAAGCTGTTGAAAGCGCTTCCTTCGTGCCCATTGACGGATAAAAGAACAGGTAAACGCTCGCCCCTTCGCAAATCGTTGGGAATCGCCAGATAGCCGTGCGCGATGCGCCGCGTCACCCCTGTGTCGTAGGGATTCGGTAAGTCATAAGCGAAAACAAGTTCGCGGCGAAAGTAGTTCTGCGGATGGGCTTCAGGGTTCGCGTCGTACCAGGGATTGTAAATCCTGCCGTCTGAATAAGGCGGTATGTTATCTCCCATAACGGCTACTGTCGGCGGGAAGAGAGGGGCGGGATTGCCTTTCATAATCAAATGCTTTATCTGTAGGCGAGTCCGATTCTGCCATGCTGTGCGTTCCGCAGGGGACTTCCGTTTTAACCCGTAGAAGAGAATATTCACTCGCGTTCCCGCCCACGCTTGCGGGGCGTCGCCGTTTGTTTGAAAAGTCCCCTGAATATCTTGCCCGACAATGCGCCCTGTGTAGGTTTGGCGAGTGCTGCCCGCTAGCGTTCGCGTAAAGACGACATTACCGCCATCCCATCGGGAAACCTCTAGGTCGTACTCTGGCTCTTCGCTCTCCGCGCCATTCGTAGTAGCGGCGAAAATCTTGAAGCGCCCTATGGGAGCCCCCGCCGCATCCCTACCTAGCGTAACTCGTGCCTTATAGGTTCCTGCAATAAGGATGTTATAGACCCGCGCTGAACCGAGCCTATCAATATAAGTGGAGTTCCACGCCGTGATAGGTATGGGATAGTCGGTAGGTGTAGTAGGAACCGTCTGGTCATCGGTAGAGCGTCCCTGTAGAATCCCCTCGACGATTCTGCCTGAATAGTAGTCATACCCGGAGTTGTGGGGAGCGATAAAACTAAGGGTTCGGGAAGCGGAAGACCAGTTGATGTTTTTTAGAGCCTGCTTCTTGTTACTGAGCAGATTTCCTGCGTACATTTGGGTTGTTTTGTTATAGGAGATGGAGACGGCGATACGTTCACCACTACGGTTGATATACCAAATGCCAGTGGGGCTACTACCATCTGCTAGTGCCTGCCTGCCACACAAAAGCAGACTGCAAATACTCACCGTGCTCACCCACCTCTGTGTATTTGAAACCAAAGACATTCGTGAAACTCCTCTTGATAGGTATTAAACTCAAAGCTAAATTTGCGTTTTGCCCCTATAGACAAAGGGTAAAAAGTAGTTGTTCCACAAAAACACAGAAAAACAGGAGATTGTAGCGCACTTCACAGGCTTTGAGCCGTTTTTCACACAGGTTTTTAGGAGTTTCTTGAAGGCATGGTGAATATCTTTAGGTATAGAATTCGCGTAATAGAGAGGATGTAAAAAGTATAGTATGGCAACTTTTGCGAACGACAAGATACAACTCGGATTTATAGGAGTGGCGGGGCGCGGCTCCGACCTGCTACAGTGGTTCTCCAAGCACGACGACGTGCAGGTGACAGCAATCTGCGACCTCTATCCGGCGCACCGCCAATGCGCCATTGACTTCGTAGGCGGAACCGCGAAAGGCTACGAGAACTTCCGCGACCTGCTGGCGGACGACAACGTGGAGGCGGTGATAATCGCGACTCCTCCGCAGTGGCACGCTATCATGGCAACGGAGGCTCTACAGGCGGGCAAGGATGTCTACTGTGAAAAGCCTATGAGCCGCTTTCCCGGAGAAGGTAAACTGATGGCGGACTTCGCCGCGAAGTACAACCGTGTCACGCAGGTAGGCACTCAGGTTCATGCGACGGAGAACTATCGCAAGTGCGTGGACATTGTGCGATCTGGCGTGCTAGGCAAAATAACGGCGGTACGTAATTTCTGCGCCATGAACGACGATTCGGAGGGGCTAGGAAATCCTGAAGACACGGCTCCACTAGAGGGGTTAGACTGGAATATGTGGCTGGGACCTGCGCCAGAGACCCCCTTCAATATCGGGCGTTTCCGCGACGGAATGCACCGCTACTTTGCCGACTATGTGGACAGCTGGTTGCATGAATTGGGACCTCATATCGTGGACTTGCCATTCTGGGCACTGGATTTACCCTGCCCTAAGCGCGTTGTCGCTAGCGGTGGGCGTTATGCCACGCATAGCATCGCCGATGTTCCTGATACAATGGATGTAATTTGGGAGTGGGACGACATGGTGATGACATGGACGCTTATGCAGTCTAGCAGTTTCCATTTCGGCGTAGGCTCTCCCGGTCCTGGGCGCAAGTTAGGTATCGTATTTCATGGTGAAGAGGGTACACTTCTTGCGAACTATGGTCTCTGTCAGGTTTTAGACAAAAAGGGGAATCTGGTGGAAGGAGCGGAGTACCCCGCTGTAAATCTCCCCTCTCCCGGACATGAACGTGAGTTTCTGAACGCGATTCGAAGTCGAGATGAGTGTTCGTGCAGCTTCCGAAAGCACCTCTCTATGCACACCGCATTAAACCTTGCTCATATCGCGATGAAGACGAATCGTAAACTACAATGGTCTGAAGAGACATGGGAAGTGGTGGGAGATGAGGAGGCAAACCGCCTCTGCACACCTACCTACCGCGCCCCTTGGAAACTCCCGACACTCTAGGAACTACCTATGCCCTCTTTTCCTTATGGCAAAGCCGCATTCAGTTTTGTGATAATGGCTCTCATTTCAGGGCTATTCGTCACCTTTCACCGCGTTGAATCACGTAAAACAACACTAACAATGTGGACGTTTGCCGAAACGCACTACGCCGCGTATCGTAAAGCAATTCCCTCCTTTGAAGCGGCGCACCCCGGTGTCACTGTAAAGGTAGAACACGTCAACGGGCAAGCCGTCACATCACGTCTGCAAGCGGCTTTCCATGCCAACCTGAACGTGCCGGATGTGGTGGAGGTCGAAATCAGTTCGGCAGGAAGTTTTTTTCGGGGACCCCTCGAACACGTCGGCTTTCTGGACTTAACAGATAGGGTGAAACAGTCAGGGCTATGGGATAAGATGATACAAGCCCGATTTGCCCCCTATATGACACACGGGCGGATATTTGGCTTGCCTCACGATGTTCACCCTGTTATGTTGGCGTGTCGGCGCGATCTTCTGGAAAAAGCCGGCGTAGATATGAATCGTATCGAGACATGGGACGATTTTATCAAAATTGGGCGTAAAGTCACCATTCCCGGTAAGCAGTACCTTCTTGAACTTTCCGATAGCGGAACGGATAACATCGAAGTTATGTTGTTTCAGAGGGGGGGAGGCTACTTCGACCCGCAAGGGAAGTGTAGTTTCGATAACGAAATTGCTGTGCAGACAATGCTTTTCTATGTTCCGCTCGTCGCTGGAAAAGATAAAATTGGCAGTACATTGGGCGCGAATCAGATTCTAACACAAGCGGTAGAGCAGGGGTATATGCTCTGCCTATTCGCCCCCGACTGGCGCACAAAGGGGCTTGAGCAGGATATTCCGCGCATGAGTGGGAATATGGCACTAATGCCGCTTCCTGCACTCAAGCCGGGCGGTCTGCGCACGAGTACGTGGGGCGGAACAATGCTTGGTATTACCAAGAAGAGCGAACACCCCGATTTAGCATGGGAGCTCGCACAACACCTCTATCTTGATAAGCCCCAACTGGCAGAGAGGTTTCGAGACACGAACATTCTTCCCTGCCTTCGAGAGGCGTGGAACCAAGCCGCCTTTCAAGAGCCGCGTCCCTACTGGAGCAACCAAAAATTGGGAGCTATGTACGCCGAACTCGCACCACAGGTTCCGTTTCAATACTCTAGCCCCTACATCGTGACGGCGAAAGCGAAGTTTGGGGAGGCACTGGTCTCCTGTGTACAGTACTACAATGCGAACGGCGAAAGCGGGTTTGAGGAGTATGCGCGTAAGCGTTTGAAACAGAGCGCGAACGAAGTGCGAAACCTTAGTGCCCGAAACCCCTATCAGTGACCTATGGTGGGATAAGCGAACAGGTAGTAGCTTTATGCCAACGGGTGAACCACAACTGAATATGCCGCACGGCTCGGTCACATTTTTGATGACCGATGTGGAGGGTAGCACGCGCCACTGGGAGGAACACCCAGAGGCGATGCGCGAAGCCCTGATTCGCTACGCTCGAATCGCTACCGAGGTTGTAGGGCGAAACAGTGGGTTTCTCATAAAGAACCGAGGGGCGGGGGATAGCCTTTTTATTGTCTTTTCTGACCCAACGGACGCGATGCGAGCGGCGGTGGAGTTTCAAAAGACAATAGTGAGCGAGGTTTGGCAGGAGAATATCTCCTTCAAGGTACGTATGGCTCTCCATTGCGGCGACGTAGAGCTTATCGAAGGAACCTACTACGGAGTAACCGTCAACTATGCCAACAGGCTCTCTAGTTTGGGGCATGGCGGACAGGTTCTGGCTTCCGAAGCCTTTATCAGAGTGTTGAACTCCGCAGAGGCTACACCTTCCGCCAACCTTCGTTATCTAGGAGTATATACGTTACAGAGTGGGCAGGAAGTGGGTAAGGTATATCAAATTGTAGCCCCCGAGCTACGTGATTTCTTTCCCCGTTTACGATTCGTTACCCCTTGTTCCCACAATCTTCCCCAGTACGCTACGCACTTTTTTGGACATGAAGAGCAGGTAGTGCGTATACGAACCTCTATCCCTGATACTCCCCTACTCACTCTACTGGCTCCGGGCGGAATGGGTAAAACTCGTATTGCACTCGAAGTGGGGAGAGAGGTGCTAGGCTACGAAGGGGAGGGGGTCTGGTATATAGATTTTGACCAAGCGAGTAGCGGTGAGGAGATTTTGGCGCGTGTGCTAGGCATTCAAGCAGGATGTGAATACCTTTACACCTACTTGCGCGAAAAACGGGTGCTAATTATTTGCGATAGCTGTAAGAACACCCCAGAAAGGGCACTCTCGTTTGCGGCGGGTCTTCTTGAGAACTGTCCGCAGGTGCGCCTCTTAATGTGTTGTATTGCTCCGTTGGGGCATCCTCAAGAGGCTATTTTCTCTATTCCGCCGCTCAAAGTGCCATCAAAGGAGCTAGTAAACGACCCTGCTCAACTGATAACAAACGAAGCAGTCATCCTCTTTGCAGATAGAGTCATCTCCACTCTACCCAGTTTCCGTGTAGTGCCTGAAAATGCGCGGTGGGTTGTAGAGATATGCCATCATCTGAAAGGAATTCCCTACGCGCTAGAGCTGGTCGCGGCACGCTATCGCGATAGTCTGCCGGAGGCGTTGTTAGGCGAGCTAGAGACCACTCTGTGCCGTGATGATGAGGAGTATATTCTACAAGACACAATTGGTTGGAGCTATAAAAAACTGGAAGAGCCGCAACAGATACTCCTACAACGTCTCTCTGTTATGCCGGGTGCTTGGACGCTGGAAGCCGCCGAGCGAATCTGTTCCGACGAACGTATTGAACTCTGGGAGGTACTAGACTTTTTGAACGACTTGCTAAATCGAAGCCTTGTGTTATATGAGGAAGAAGAAGGAACGCCGCGCTACCGAATGCACCATACAGTTCGCAAGTTCGCAGGTGAGAAGCTACGGGAAGCGGGTGAAGAGATCTCCTTTTTGAAGAGATATGAATCCTATCGGCAAGGGCTAGGAGCCGCACAGTGAAAGAGACCAGTTTTTTCCGCCTACAACACCGTTACGCGCCCTACCTTTTTGTGTCCCCATTTCTGTTTTTGTTCTCAGTCTTCGGTGTCTATCCCATTTTTAAGAGCCTACAGCTCTCTCTCTATATCACTAATGGACCCCGTGACCACGTTTTTGTCGGGTTGGGGAACTTCCAGTTCCTTCTACGCGATCCCGATTTTCATACCGCCGTCTGGAATACCATCGTCTTCGCGCTCTGCTCGGTCTTCCTTCAGCTACCTCTCAGCCTTGGGTTAGCGATACTACTCAGTCAGAAATGGCTTAAGGGGCGGGCGTTCTTTCGTCTTGCTTTCTTCTGTCCCCAACTGGTGGGGCAGGCGTTTGTAGCCGTGCTGTTCGGTGTTCTGTTTGTGCCAAAATTCGGCTTGATAAACCAGACACTCTTCTCTGTCTTCGGCATTCCTGACGATACCAAGTGGCTTCAGAATCCGAGCCTTGTCATGCCCGCGCTCGTGCTGACTTCGCTGTGGATGTATGTCGGCTTCAATATGATATACTTTTTGGCGGCGTTGCAAGGGGTAGACTTGGAGCTATATGAGGCGGCGAAGGTCGATGGCGCAAACAGCCGGCAACAGTTCTTCGCTGTTACGCTTCCGGGAATACGCCCTGTTGCGGTGTTTGTTTTGGTCACAGCAACTATCGGCTCGTTCCAACTCTTTGAACTTCCCTATATTCTGCTAAACAATAGTGCAGGACCCAATAAGTCAGGGCTGACTCTGGTGATGTATCTCTTCCAAACGGGTTTTGTGACAGGAGACTTGGGTTATGCGTCGGCAGTAGGCTGGACACTCGCAATAGGAGTGCTGGTCATCAGCTTGATTCAGATGCGTATCACAGGAGCATGGAAAGGGGAGAACGCATGAGCAAATCACCTTGGGGACTTTAGTTGACAAAACTATGATGCCTAGACTACAATAGTAAAAGTGGAAATTTCCCACTTTTACTTGCGTGGAGGTGCTTGATATGCCAACCCTTATACAAAGAAACACCGAATTTGAACAGATAAAAGATTCTATTAAAGCTGATACCAAAGGGCGCGTCGTCTTAGGGCGCGATTACTCTGGTAAGAACTACCGTGTTTCAAAGAGTGCCAGCGGCGAAATACTCTTGACCCCTGTGGTCTCTATTCCGGAACAAGATATGTGGCTCTACAAGAATCCGCAAGCATTAGCTGCATTTCAACAGGGCTTAGGGGAGGCGAATGCGGGTGAAGTTACGGTAGGTGAGGACTTTTCGCAGTACGCAGATGACAATATTGAGGACGAGTAGGCATGGTATTCCTCATCGTTCGCGTGAAATCTGTGGTCAAAGCGATGGACGAACTTCAGCGTAACGACGATAGAAAGTTCAAAAAAGTGCGGAAGACCCTTGCCCTTCTCTCCGCCAACCCAAAGCATCCCGGCTTGAAATCGCACAAACGCGAAGCGGAGAAGGGGCCCGGTGGAGAAGATATATGGGAGTCGTATGTCGAAAATAACACGCAGAGCGCGTGGAGAGTCTTCTGGTATTATGGGCAGGATCCGGGAACGATTACGGTTTTTGCAATAACGCCTCACCCCTAGAGCGGATACTTTTTTAGAGAACAACTCAGCAGAAAAGAGAGAACGTATGAGCAAATCACCTTGGGCGCGGCTGGGGCGCGGGATATCGTATTTTGTGTTGCTTTTTGGGGCGATACTCACGCTTGTACCGCTCGTTTGGCTTGTCGCCTCCACCACGAAAAGCAAAGACGACCTGTTTCACTACACCTTCTTCGCGCCTCATTTCACCCTTGAAAACTATACGTCTCTCTTCGCGAAGATGCCCTTCCTGAACTATCTGATGAACAGAGGTAAGAAGGCGATAGTCGTTATTATGCTATCTACGATGCTGATACCCGGTCAAGTGCTGATGGCTCCGCTCTACGAACTGATAAACCTATTAGGGATGATGGATTCATGGAGGGGGATTATCGTGCCGGGGGCAGTGAGTGTTTTCGGCATTTTTCTGTTTAGGCAGTCCATTCTACAACTTCCGAACGAGCTAATGCACGCGGGAAGAATAGACGGCTGTACGGAGTTTCGGCTCTACTGGGACATTGTGATGCCCGTTTCCCGTCCGATGATAGGGGCGTTTTGCCTGATAAGCTTCATGGGGGCGTGGAACAGTTTCCTCTGGCCCCAGATTATCCTACACAATCGCTCTCTCTACACTCTGCCCATCGCCCTCAATCAGTTGAGAGATCTCTATAACAACCAGTACGGCACGCTCATGGCAGGAACCCTACTCTCTATTCTCCCTGTGGTGATCCTCTTCCTAGTTTTGCAGAAGGAGTTTGTTGCAGGGCTGACAGCAGGGGCAGTGAAGGGATAGCTAACTCCTACTCTACTGCCTGACGGGCTTCCAAGCAGACCGTAGAGGCGATACGCGCAAAGAGACAACTCGAACGGAGCCGCCCTTCGCAAAGACCGAAACCGATTTTTCGTTCTGACGCGGAAGGAAGCAGTTTGTTAGAACCGCCCGCCCGCCGTTCCCGAAGGTTTCCAGCGTTGTAGTATCTACAAGAACGCGGATACGCACCCGATTGCCCTCCGGCTTTAGGGGAGCCGACCTGCCCAAACAGGTCAATGTGTTGGCGTGAACGTCGTAACTTATCGTTTCGCCGCGAACCACCAGTCCAAACTCGGTTGCGTCCTCTATCTCGAACTCCGCTTCAATATCCCACAGTTCGCCCGACACTCCTTTCAGCGGAAGACTAGAGGCGCGAAGGTCTATCTCTTGCCATTTCCGCTCTTTCGAGAGGCTGATAAGAGAGGCAATCTCGCGTATCGGGTAGCGATAGAGGCGCAAGCCCTCGTCGGTTTGGCGCAACGTCAGCTCGCAGGGAAAACTCATCTGCTGATTGAAAGGCATCTGCGGGTAACTCCCGCCGCTCATCCATGCGACTTGAATACGCCGCCCATCGGACGCGGGAATATCGCTATACGACTGTACCGCGTAGTAGTTCGCGCCATAGTCCGCCGGATGCGGCTCGCCTTCGGGAGTAAAGTGCCGTCCGTCGAAAGTGCCGACCAGATAACGTCCGTTGGCTCCGGTTAAAACCCACTTTTTCGTAGTCGGGCTACCCTCTACTCCGATTTCAAAGAGGTCTGGGCACTCGGTACAGCCCGGCACAGTAATATCGTGTAGGTGCGTCCAGTGCTTGAGGTCGGGCGAAGCGAAAAAGCCGTACTCCTCCTTATCCAGGTACAAAACCATAATCCACTGCTTCGTCGACGCGTGCCAGATAACTTTTGGGTCGCGATTTTCCGCCGCGATATGCGCTAACACAGGATTCTGATTGTACTTCGTCCAAGTGCGCCCCTTATCAATGCTATAGGCGACACACTGCGTGAAGGGCTGCCCTTTAGAAGCGTCGGAAGTTCCGCCCGCCGCCGTGTATATCGCGACAAGCGTCTTCTCTTTGCCCGTTGGAAAGCCTGCTGTGTTGTCCCAATCCACGACGGCGGAACCGGAAAACATCGTGCCCAGCCTATCAGGTTCAAGAGCATTGGGCAGTTGCTCCCAATGCACAAGGTCACGGCTAACAGCGTGTCCCCATGTCATGTTTCCCCAATCGATTCCAGAGGGGTTATGCTGAAAGAAGAGATGATACTCGCCCTTATAAAAGACTAGCCCGTTCGGGTCGTTGAGCCAGTTCGTCCTCGAAGTGAAGTGAAACTGTGGGCGGTAGGTTTCGCGGTAAATCACATCTGCCCGAATCTCCTCCATCCTCTTTCCGTCGCTTTGCGCTATCTCATCCACGTTGATATGTCCCCATCCGTTCTTCGCTTTGTCTACAACCTCAATACGCGCCTGCTTGCCCTGCAAGTTGGCTACATCCCAAGAGTACCAGTTCAGCCGCTCCGTTCCTCCGGGTTTATCATTGGGCCCCGTTGCGGTGCGGACAACGCTTCCGTCTACTAGCAGATTGATGCAGGTTAGTCCGGGGAATTTGCCGCCGCCTATGAGGAAGTTGATGTATTTTCGCGTGATAAGGAATGTAGGAGACGTGAGCGTGCCTGTCGTGTCGTCCCCCTTATAAAAGGAGTTCACTAGCCCATGACCGAGATAGCCTGTGACCGCCATCTGCCCCGGCAACGTACCCTGAGCGGGTCTCGCCCCGAACGCCTCACCCGTCGCAGACCAACTGCCGTAACTCTCGCCCTCAAAATTGGCGATGAGAATGTCCGAGCGGTCAGCCGCCAACGCGAAACAACAAGCAAGGCATAGCAGGAGCGAAAAAAGCCACTTTTGCATTGAAGTCCTCACTGGTAAACTCTCTATTTTCTGATCGCTACCCGCAATCCAGAACGCCTGTTTCCAAAAAACAGAGTGCCTTTTGCAACTGCGATATACGGAACGAAACTACGCCCGATGAGCGGGTTCGTAGATACGTAGAGCATTAACCTTTTTTGGGTTTCGGCGCGGGCAACGCCTCTGCCGTGTGGCGAATCGCCTCCTCCAGCCACTCCCTGTCGTTACACCTCTCCTCCGGCACGCAGAGCGAGTCTTTCGCGCCCGGATAGGGGGGCGCGTATTCGCACTCACTCTCAAAAGCGGAAGCGGCGGAAGACGGCTTGATATACAGTCGGTCATCGGCAACCAGAGCCACCAACTTCCCACCGCAGTAGAGAGCATACTCGCCAAACATGGCGCGGGCAGTTACGTTACCCAGTCCCTCTAACTGCGTTAGGGACTTACTCTGGAATAAGTCTTCCAGTTGAAAACCAGAAGCCCTCACCCCCGTCCCCTCTCCCAATTCTGGGCGAGGAGTGACTAGGGCGGAAGACGACTCCGTTGGGCGATAGTCTCCCTTTCCCTAGAGGT
>JAPLCR010000298.1:1308-2705 GCA_026392135.1 Armatimonadota bacterium | reverse complement strand
CAGGCGACTGCCTCAAAAGGAGTTAGTTTGCGAGTGAACTCGCTTCGCGGGTAGGATTACTGAGTAGTTACATTCACTCTTATCTTTTTGAAAGGGGAGGGTATTCTTATGTCCGAGCCGAGTTTTCGCAAAAACATTGTAAAACCCAATTCACCCTCTCCGCTCTGGCAGCGTCACCTGAGCAAGGCGTACCAGTTGACGGAAGAAGGGCAACTTCATAAAGCCCTTACCTACTTCGAGCGAGCTATCGAAATGGGGGCAGATACGTACTCTTGTACTCTGCGGATGGCAGAGATCTATCGGGATTTGGGTGCTCCTCAGATAGCGATGGAGTGCCTAGAAAAGGCGATGGACTTGGTACCAGAACGCACACAAGGGTATGAGCTGCTCATAGCTATAACGCTTGAGGCGCAGGACTTTACCCGCGCTATCGAAGCCTGTAAAAAGCTTATCAAGATGGCTCCCCGTCATGTCATGGCACACACTGCCCTTGCGACTGCCTACATACAGATTGAGGAGTTCGACAAAGCATTGCGGGCGGTGAATGTTCTGATTCGCTTTGAGCCTGAAACCGCTGACCATCACTTCAAAAAGGCGATGATTTGTCAGGCACTCCAGAGCTACGCGATAGCCGCCTACCATTTCTGCTATGTTCTGCACCTTGAGCCAGATGGAATACACGCCTCTGCCGCACACGATTCCCTTGGTGTTCTTGACCAGTGCCAGGTAAACCAAATACTGTTGCTTGCGAATGACGACAAGGTTTTCAGATTGAAATTACAGCATAACCCTCTAGATGCCGTTCTCGAACGGGGTTTCTATCTCAGCGAATACGGCTTACAAACCTTCCTCGAAATCAGTAGTCAACTAATGAAAAACTTGCCTGAACCGTGCCACTACAGAATCTACAACTAGACATCGCCGAACTCCAAAGTCGCCCTACTCTCCTCCGCCTGCGTACCCTTCTCAAGGAAGCACATACGGGGAAGCGAGTACTTGTAATGGGTATTTTGAACGTTACTCCCGACTCCTTCTCAGATGGGGGGTGCTTTGATTCGTTGGGAGCAGCCGTCGCTCATGCAGAGAAGATGATTTCAGAGGGGGCGGATATACTGGATATTGGCGGTGAGTCTACGCGCCCCGCAACTTTTGAAAACACCGAACCCCTCTCAGAGGAGAACGAGTGCCGCCGTATTCTGCCCGTTATTCAGGAGATTGCGCGTCGGTTTCCTGAAACGCCTCTCTCAATAGATACCTATAAAGCGAAAGTCGCGGAGAGTGCCATTGCTTACGGAGCGGTCATGCTGAACGATATTAGCGCGTTTCGCGCCGACCCCCTTATGTTAGAACTTGCAGTGCGGTGTCAGGTTCCCACCTGCCTGATGCACCTTCTAGGG
>JAPLCR010000298.1:0-1296 GCA_026392135.1 Armatimonadota bacterium | reverse complement strand
GGGCTTCCAAAAGCCATTCCGCTAAAGCCACACTATGAGGATGTTGTGGCGGAGGTGAAAGAGCACCTACGCGCTCAAGCCGACCTTGCTGTACGTGCGGGGTTCGCCCGCGAGAATATTATTCTTGACCCCGGTTTTGGATTCGGTAAGACGGTTCAAAACAACCTTGCGCTCCTGAAAAGGCTGCGGGAGCTGGTAGAACTCGGCTATCCTGTTCTGATGGGCACCTCCCGTAAATCTACTATTGGCAGAGTACTGGGCGATTTACCTCCGCAGGAGCGTCTGGAAGGCACTGCCGCAACAGTAGCTCTCTCTATTGTATATGGAGCCTCTATTGTGCGTGTACACGACGTGAAGGAGATGGCACGTGTTGTGAAGATGAGCGTTGCTGTTATCAACGGTTGGGAGGAAGAATGAGTGCAAGCGAGATACGCCTGGTGGAGGTATTCTCTTCTATTCAGGGAGAGGGGATTCTGATTGGGAAGCGGCAGGTCTTCGTGCGAACGTATGGCTGTAACCTGCGCTGCACCTACTGCGATAGCCCAGAAACGTTAAAGGAGTCGGGGATACCTACAACCTGTAGAGTTGAAGAGCCGCCCGGCAGTTGGGAGTTTCGGCGTATCCCAAGCCTTGTTTCTGCCGAAAACCTCACGCAAATTGTAAGCGGCTACCTCTCAGAGCCTCATCACTCACTCTCGATTACGGGTGGAGAACCCTTGCTCCACTCTCGCTTTCTGGTGCAGTGGCTTCCAGAGGTACGCGCTCTGGGTCTCTCTACGTTTTTGGAGACTAACGGAATGCTTCCCGACCACCTTGAGCGCGTTCTGCCCTATCTTGACACGATCTCAATGGACTTAAAGTCGCCCTCCGCGACAGGACTGCCCCACACGCAGACATGGGAGGCGCATCGTCGCTTTTTGGAGATTGGGAGTGCTAAAAACATCTATGGCAAGTTCGTAGTTACGCCCAAAACTACCGACGAAGAGCTAGACAGAGCGGTATCGCTCATTAGTGCTGTCTCTGTAGATATTCCGCTTATCCTTCAACCTGTTACCCCGTTTGGCTTTGAGCCTAAGACGGTTCCTCCTATCCGTATGATTCAGCTACACGCCCGTGCCTCGCGCCTTCTCTCCGATGTACGGGTCATCCCGCAAGCCCACAAGATGATGCAGCTTTTGTAGACGAAGTTGAGAAGCCTCTAACTGCAAGACTTGTCGTGACACCTCACGGTATGTCGAAATGTAAGAGTTCAGGGTTCTGGGAATCTACACATAACCTCACCCAACCTCTCCTTCG
>JAPLCR010000666.1 GCA_026392135.1 Armatimonadota bacterium | reverse complement strand
GCCCGCTCGTCCCTCACGACCCCGTGGTTATTACAAGGGGAGGCAAAAAGGAGACAAAGTGCAGAAGGCGACGAGGCACAAAACCATCTACAAGGCGAAAAAGAAGACCAAACCGACTACACAAGTTGTCTAAACGTCAATTAGAGTGAAATCCCGCTTTAATGCTCATAAAGGGGTAGCCTTAGAGGGCGTTTGTGTGGTAGGATTCCCCGTCGGTAACACTCATAAAGGAGTTATCCCGATGATAAGGAGTATCTTTTGATTAGTTCGCGTCGTCTCGCCCGCGAATGGGCGTTGAGAATACTGTACCAGATTGATATTGGGAAAGTCCCACATGATGAAGCCCTCGCGCAGGCTATGAATATGCTTCGCATGGAGTTCTCACAACGGAGTTCCCGTGCTCAGAAGGACTCTTCCTTTGAGCCGCTTACTCTGGACTATCTAACGGGATCCCTTTCCGATGTTATCCCAACGGTGCGCCCTGTTTTTGCAAAAGCCCTCGCAATAGGAGCCTCGCGTCTAGTGCAGGAGGCTCCCGAATGGCAAGAGGTGCGCTTCCTGAGTGCTCTGAAGCGGCGCATAGCAAGGTTGAATTTTGAGCCGCCTTTTTTGTCAAAACATATTCTGAATTCGACCATTATTCCCCGCACTATGAGCGAGGAGGATTCTCTCTCTGTACACTATTTTGCACTTAACGAGGACGAGCAAAAGCGGTATCGGCGCTTCGTTGTAGGTGCTGGGGAGGAGTTACCTCTTGCTCTGCTAGAGGAGTTTAAACAGTTGGCAGCAGATGTTGCGCGTGCGGTTGCACAGAATAACCCTGTGCCCTTTCAGCACGGGTATATTTTGGAACAGCGCACTGCATTTCACCAAAAAGAGGAGGCGCGTTGGAAACGCATAGGCGAAATTGTGGAGAAGCAGATAGTAGACTGGCTTCGCACTGCCTCTTTTCTGCGCCAACTGGTGGTGGGTACGTTGGAGAATGTGAAGGAGATAGACAAGACCATCGCAAGTCAGTCAGCTGGCTGGAAACTTGACAGGCTCGTATCTGTTGACCACAACATTCTGCGCTTAGGTTGCTTTGAGCTGTTCTACCTTCCCGATAGAGTAATAGGTGTCTCGATAAACGAAGCAGTTGAACTGGCAAAAAAATACAGCACCGCGGAATCAGGCGGCTTTGTAAACGGTGTTCTCGGCGCACTATTGGGGAAATCGGAGCCATCTGTGTCGGATGTAAAGGAGATACTGGAGGCGGAAGAGGAGGCGATTGACCTCCCTGATGAACTAATGGGACTGGAGGAGAGTGAGTGACGAAAGTAGAAGTGGGGACACTAGGGGTTTTACTGGATGGCACTGCTACATCGAAAGCGATGCGCCTAGAGATTGCGGTGGGCGTAAAGCGACTGCAAGCAGAGAAGGGGGTTACGCCCCATCTTGCTGCAGTACTGATTGGGAACAGCCCTGCCTCCGAGACCTACGTTGCCATGAAGGCGCGAATGTGTGAACGTGTAGGAATGCTCTCCTCACTGCATCGGCTAGGGGATACCTGTAGCCAGGCAGAGGCAGAGGACTTGGTGAGCAGGCTGAACGCGAATCCAGAGGTGAGCGGTATTCTCGTACAGCATCCGCTACCAAAGCACCTCCACGAACCTGCCATATTGGACTGCGTCACTCCAGCGAAAGATGTAGATGGTATTAGTACAGGAAGTCTTGGGGCACTCATCAATGGTGAGCCTGCGTTCCCGTCCTGTACTCCTGCCGGAATAATTGAACTGATGGAGAGGTACGGTATCGCCATTGAAGGCAAGCGTGCGGTTGTCGTAGGGCGTAGCATTATTTTGGGAAAGCCCGTCGCAATGATGCTTCTCAATCGCAATGCCACGGTAACCATCTGCCATTCGCGCACACCAAATCTCGCCGACTATACACGTGAAGCCGATATTCTGGTGGCGGCGGTAGGACGTGCTGAACTGATAACAGGCAGTATGATCAAACGCGGCTCTGCGGTGCTGGATGCGGGTTATAATCGTGTTGAGGGGAGGCAGGGCGATGTCGGGGATGTCGAATTTGAGACGGCTCGACAGGTGGCGGGATATATTACACCTGTTCCCGGCGGGGTCGGTCCCATGACGATTGCCATGTTGCTACGGAATACGCTTCGCGCCGCTGGCGGCGAGTAAGAACGAGGAGACTATGAGTTCTGAACAAAAACTTCATGCAACAACGATTATTGCGGTGCGAAAAAATGGTCAGGTAGCAATAGCGGGAGATGGTCAAGTGACGCTTGGGCAGACCATCCTAAAGCATACCGCCAAGAAAGTGCGCCGCCTCTACCAGAACAGAGTTTTGACGGGCTTTGCAGGCTCTGTTGCTGATGCACAGAGTCTTGCTGACACCTTTGAACTCAAATTAGAGGCGACGAACGGCAACCTAACCCGTGCTGCCATCGAGTTCGCCAAAGAGTGGCGCACCGATAGAGTTTTGCGCCGACTTGAGGCTATGATGCTCGTGACGGATGGCGACCGCCTTTACATTCTTTCTGGCGACGGTAATGTGGTAGAACCTGACGATGGCGTGGCGGGTATCGGTTCAGGGGGTGCATTCGCTACTGCCGCCGCTAAAGCCCTGATACGAAATACAGAACTATCCGCTCTTGAAATCGCACAAGAATCGATGAAAATTGCCTCCGAAATCTGTATCTATACCAACGCGAACATCGTCTTCGATGTCCTTCCATAGAGAGGTGAAACTATGAGTGAACTCACCCACCTCGATGAACAGGGCAAGGCGCGGATGGTAGATGTCGCGGCGAAGGCAGAGACAGCACGTGTAGCGGTGGCTTCTGGGAGAATACTCCTCGCTCCCGCAACCGTGCAACTTTTACGTGACAACGCCGTGCCGAAAGGGGATGTCGTCGCGGTTGCACGAGTAGCAGGTATTATGGCGGCGAAGAAGACCAGCGAGCTTATACCGCTCTGTCACCCCCTCCCAATCACAAAAATCAGCCTAGATTTCGTTATCGTAGAGACAGGGGTTGAGATAACGGCGACTGTGGGAGTGACGGGCAAAACAGGAGTGGAAATGGAGGCACTTACGGCGGTCTCCGTAGCTGCACTAACGATTTACGACATGGTGAAGGCGGTAGACCGCGTCGCTGTTATCACCGATATTCGGCTTGACGAGAAGTCAGGTGGTAAGAGCGGCTACTTTAAACGGGAGTAACTACTATGAACTACTCGCCCTCCACTCTAAATGTGGCGGACATTGAACTATTCGCCGAGAACTTAGATGTGAAACGCGCCGGTGAGATTTACCAAGAGCATGGTTGTCTTGTAGTGCGTGGGCTGATGAAGCCCTATATCGAGGCGATAACGCGAGACATTGAGGAGACGGCACAACAGTCGATAGCACT
Organism: Armatimonadota bacterium; assembly: GCA_026392135.1. Lineage (GTDB taxonomy): Bacteria > Armatimonadota > Chthonomonadetes > Chthonomonadales > Chthonomonadaceae > CAIJLM01. Next base: position 6,177 of record JAPLCR010000666.1, on the reverse strand, counting down.
CCTCGACTCCGCAAAGAGAATCCCCGAAGGCTGGACAACCCCCGATGGAACTCTCTTCATTCCTGCCCCCGGCAACTATAACCGTGACAAGCAGATAATGGTACTCGGTGTTGGCTACTTCACGAGTGCGGCGTTCTTTCAGTCGGCTTTCGACAAGACAACGTTGGATATTGTGGAGTCGATACTCGGCTCCAACATCGAACTTTTTTTGAATGGGCAGTGCCTGTACAAAGAACCCGTCGGCGGGCACCCCAAGAAGCTCCATCAAGATGCCGCCTACTTTGAACACAGGTATCAAGGTCCTGTTGCAACACTTAACTACTGCGTGTGGACATGGGACAGAGCCGTTCCAATAGTTGGGCAAGCGGGTGATAGCATCTTTTTCGCTGTCCACACCATCCACGGCTCTCAAGAGAACCACTCCGAAAAAGCACGCCCTGTTTTCATACACCGCTATCGAAGTGCCGACGACTACGTGGTGATAGGTGCTTCCACTGTCGAAAAACGCACTGAAGCCGAGAAGCATATCGCCGAGGCAAAGAAGGAGAACCAACGGGGACTAATGGTGCGAGGTTTTCGTCCGTTCACTGTGGAGGCGAACGACAAGCTATGAGCGAAAAAATTCGAGTTGCCATGGCGCAGATGGATGTACGGCGTGGTGAGAAGGAGGCGAACCGCACCCATATTGTAGGGCAGCTCCGCGAATCCGCTGAAAGGGGCGCAAAACTCATCGTCTTTCCAGAGTGCGCTTTGTCGGGCTATGTGTTCAATAGCCTTGAAGAATCGCTTTCTGCCACAGAGACCGTACCCGGTGAAACGACGAGAGTACTTGCCGAAGTCTGTAAGGAACTAGATGTTTACGCTGTTGTAGGGTTATTAGAGCAAGATGGTGACTACGTCTATAACAGCGCGTTCGTTGTGGGACCCGAAGGGCTTATCGGGAACTATCGCAAATCTCATCTACCCATTCTTGGCATAGACCGTTATGTGGAACGCGGCTGTGAACTTGCGGTATTTGACCTACCCTTTGCACGCATTGGTGTGCTTATCTGTTATGATGTCCGCTTCCCTGAAGCATCCCGCTCTCTGGCTCTGCGCGGCGCGGATATTATTATCCTTCCCACAAACTGGCCCCAGGGCGCGGAGAGTTCTCCCGACTTTCTTACCCGTGCCCGTGCCTTTGAAAACCGCGTCTACCTACTGGCGTGCAACCGGGTGGGGGTGGAGCAAGGGGTAAGGTTCATTGGGCGGAGCCAAGTCGTCGCTCCTGACGGGAAGATATTAGGGGAGGCGAATGGTGACACAGGCGAGATACTTGAAGTGGAAGTTGAGCCGTACGCCGCTCGTCAAAAACGACTTGTCTTTGAGCCGGGAGTCTTTGAGTTCGACCTTATCGGCGGGCGAAGACCGGATCTCTATAGTAACTTACTAGATTGAACCTCTTCCCTAGCCCTGTCCTTGAGTGGAGAGCGGTAGGGAAGAGGCAGATGCAAACGACAGATTAGTGCTGGTGGTCGCCCTCGTCGTGTTCGTGCAAGAAGTGGTGACCCTCACGGTGTGCAAAACTTTGGTAGTGTTGCGCTAGCAAATCAACCCCGAAGTCACCTTTGAAGTCACGCCATACCGAGTGGACATGGTTGTTGTTGTTCTGCGTGTTATCGTACTCAATGAGGAAGGTTGAGCCTTGAACGCGGTAGTAGTTTCCAGTGCCGCGCTCTACGCCTCCCATCCACGCGAACACGATTTTATCCAGACCCGCCTTGCGAACAGCCTCCAACCGCTCACGGGCTATTGCTGGGTTCTGCACTACAGCGTACTCCCGAATGAGAGTGAGTAGGATGCCCTGTTGCTCTTTCGTCAAGTTTCTGCTCATCGGTCAAGGAGTGAATCATATCGTAGCCTAGGTCTTCCTCTTTTGCCAAAACGCGACGACCTTTAAGGGGACCAGAACGCACTTCACCAGGATTCGTACCCAGGAATTGTGGACTACTCGCGATTACTTTGCCATTCAGAACTGTCCAGTTCAGCGACATATGATGTCCCTCCCAACGCCAACCCCAAGAGCCTTTTTCGCTCGGTTGTCCAAATATCGTTACGAAGTAAAGGTCGGGGTCGCGAGTCGGACCAGAACCCTTCTCGATCTCTTTGAGGACGTTCTCAAGTTCCCGTATCTGTGTCACTTTCTCCAAACCGCGCACGCTGAGCCCTGAGCGTAGAAGGTCTTGAGCAGCTTTCTGTTGTACTTCTGAAAGATCTTTCATAGGTACGCCATTCCGCTTGATAGGAACATAGTGCCAATTAAGCCGCTCATCTGAGTTGAAGGCGTATTGTGCCTTCTGTTTTAGAGGTTCGTTGAGGGAATCTAGGAACCGATTCGCAAGTTGAAACATTCTTGCCTCCCGTACAGGGGTGTAATTTTTTGGGGAATGCGGTAGACTAACCAGAGTTAGCCCTGCGAAACAGGCGAGGATGCGTAACATTCGGGACTCCTTTTTAGATCGCGTCTTTGATGCAAGCTATATTCGTGTTGGATGTCTGATATTCCTGTCTGTTTTAGTATAAAAGGCTTCTGTACCCGCAGTATCACCTTCTAGGCAAGCCCTTCTCCCGAATGGGACAAGGGATCCATATAGGTTTTTCTAAGGCTTGGATGCCAGACAAAACCAAAAACATCAGTACCGAAATGAGGTTGTAACCACTCTTGAAAAAATGGCTCTTTGCCTTCACACTGCTCACGCTTCTGATAGGAACCACACGGCTAAGGGCAGAACCTCCTATCGAAATCACCAAGCTTCTGCGTAGTGTAGAAGCGGGCTTGAGTAACCTTGATACCTCGCAACTCGCCCCCTTCACTGAGGGCGACAGCAGAGTGCGGTTTCAATGGATGCGCTATACGGAGTCCAAAGATTGGCGGATCAGCCCTCTTCTTATTCCGGCACGCGATGGGCATAAGGCGGAAGAGTATGTCGTCTTTCACCGATTCAACTCCTGTGAATCGGCAGGAGACCATCTTCATAAGCTGGTTAGAAGCGAAACCGGAATCCGTATCGGCGAAGAGATTCCAGAGACGGAGACACTGGGCTTCCTAATAACACATCACACCATGCAAATCACGCCGAGTATGGCAAGTAAGAGTGTCCGCATTGAAGATAAGTTTACGTTAGAGCGGAAGGAGGGAGCCTCCTCGTCTCTAGTGATGACACGCCTGCTTGCTGATATGAAGATACAGAGCCTTACAGATAAGAGCGGCAAGCCTATACCCTACTGGCGTAGTGCAAGCCTCCTGGTTTTCACCGCACCCAGTGCGATAAAGTCGGATATCCTAGCGGTATACTCAGGAACGGTCAACCATAGCGGTAGCGACTACATTATGGACAATGAGATGACGCTCAACTCCTACTGGTATCCTGTTATCTCGCGCCTCCCCTCAACCCTTCGCCTTACTGTGACACCGCCCAAAGGCTTTACTGCCCTTACCCACGGCGAAATAGTTGTCGAGAAGGCGAACTCTGATGGCACGAAGACACTCACCTTCGAGAATAGAATTCCTATCTGCTACTTTACGTTCGATATGGGAAAGTACCATGTCACACATATTAAGAAGAGCGGAGTCGATTTTTATGCCTATCTTATGGCTGACCACACCCCCGAAAAAGTGAAGATGTATCTGGAACGGGCGGGTGCCTGCCTTCATTGGTTCAGTAAAAACTTTGCACCCTACCCCTATACGCGCTACACGCTTGTAGAGACGTTAGGGCCCTTTGGCGGTGCGCTGGAGGGATACTCCTTCGCTACTTTTGCGCGTGGTACCCTCGGTGCAACTGTCCACGAGGTATCGCATACGTGGTGGGGCGGGATAGTCCCCTGCACTTACCTAAACTCTATGTGGAACGAGTCGTTCGCTAGCTACTCTGACGGTCTCTATGAGCGTACGTTGGTCAAGCCCTCAGCTAGTTCCGCCGAGCAACTACTTCCCCTGAGAAAACAGTTCGCTAAGTTCTACTCAAGGGTTCCTATCCTCACTCCCGGTAATACAGAGTTTGGTCCTAGTAATGCAGTCGGCTATGGCAAAGGGGCACAGGTACTAAGGGTACTGGAGGAGGAGATAGGGCAGGAGGCTATTCTGAAAGTCGCACAAAGTTTTGTGCAAAACCATAAGCGCGGAAGTGCGGCAGAGTGGACAGACATTGAAGCGAGCGTACAGCGCGTGATGGGAAAGGAGTACCGTTGGTTCTTTGAACAGTGGCTGGAGCGCATAGGAGTACCCCAACTGAAACTAGCAGACATGAATGTGGAGGTTAGAGATGGTAAAATCGTTCTGAGCGGGGCTATACTTCAGAAAGGCAATCCCTACCGTCTTACCATGCCCATCACTATTTACGGAGAGAAAGCCGTGCAAGACGAAAAAATTGTGGTAACAGGTAACCGTACCGAGTTTCGCTTTGAAGTGAAGGAGACTCCTAAACTACTGAGGCTTGACGCTATAGGCGCGTTGCTACTAGGTATTCCGGATACAGCAACGGACGACCCCTACACCTATCGTTTCGCCGCTGGCAAAAGGCAGGAGATTTAGCAATAAGTGATTATCGTAAAAAAGTTTACTTTCGAGGCGGCACACTATCTTCCCAATGTGCCGGAAGGACACAAGTGCAGAAGACTGCACGGACATTCGTTCACAGTTGAGGTACACGTTACAGGCGCGGTAGACCCGACACTAGGGTGGGTGATGGACTTAGGCGACATTAAACAGCGGTTTCAGCCTCTCTACGACAGCCTAGACCACCACTACCTGAACGAAATAAAGGGTTTGGAGAACCCCACCAGCGAGAACATCGCTCGCTGGATTTGGGGGCAAATAAAGCCCGTTATTCCGTTGCTTTCGCAAATCACCGTGCATGAGACCTGCACCTCTGAAGTCATCTATCGGGGCGAAGACCACGGATAGGTTAAGCCTGTGTCAAATTGGCGAGAGACGGGTTGGGTACAAGAACATCCGCCTCTTTCGTACGAGAAAGTGTCTCTAATATGAGAAAAACTCTCCTATCTATAACTTGCCTACAGCTGTTCTTCGCCATTGGAGCCGTAAACGCGCATCCGCTTGATAACATCACCATTAGCCACTACCTTAAACTGACGGCTAACGGCGTGCGGATTCGGGTCGTTTACCTGCTCGACTTCGCCGAAATACCTGTGATGGAGGAGATGGAGCAGATTGTGGACGGCGTAATCACCCCTGAAGAACAGCAGATGTTCTTGAAGTCCAATCTCTCCAAAATCCAAAATAACCTTGCATTTCAAATTAACGGCGCGGCGGCGCGTCCGAGTTGGCAAAAGCATACACTCACCCTCAAGGCAGGGGAGGGGGGAATGAATACCGCGTTTCTGCGATTAGAGGGCGTTCTGTTCTTGCCCAAAGAGAAGACCTTTGCTGTTACCTACAGGGATAACAATTACCCCAAACGCGCTGGTTGGCGCGAGATTGTGGCTATCCCAGAAAAGGGCTATTACCTCGCTGACTCTAGTGTTGGGAGCGTTGACCGTAGCCACGAATTGGCGCACTACTCGCCTAAAGATACCGCCGCCGCCCCGCAAGACGTGGAAGCCCATTTTACCCTCCGCGGTGGAGTAGCACCTCCAGTCACCCCCCAAAAACAAGCCGAACCTCCCGCCCCAACAGAGCCGAAGAGGGGAACGCCAAAATTCGGAATCGTGATTTCCGCCGTTGTCGCCTTAGGGTTCGGGGCGTGGCTCATTGGGCGGCGCGGGGCTTCGCGCTAGTTCAGAAGAGGGGCATGACTACCTTGCGGACGGCAGGTCGCGGTCTAAAATTGTGTGCATTCGTTGGAATGATGGGAGCCGCTTGAGAGTAGCGGGGCTTAACTGCGCGAGAAGGGCGAAAGAACGCTTACCCTTTTTGTAGGCGTTCGGGCAACTCTTCGTTGCGGTCTCTAAAGCGTCTTGTATGGCATGACGGTCTAATTTCTCCAATCCGCACAATGGGTTTGGTTTGTGTAGAGGGTTCTCATTAAGGCATTTGGGGTAACTACTCACCCTATGAAAAGAGTAGGATTCGGTTAGAAAGTCTCCGAGAATAGAACTATGCTAACCCGTGAAGAGTTCCCATCTATCTATGAGCAAGGCTTCGAGGCTGTCTGGGCAGTTATCGAAGCCATGCAA
>JAPLCR010000696.1 GCA_026392135.1 Armatimonadota bacterium | reverse complement strand
CCCCTGTTTTGGGTTCCAAAAAGCGGAATGTCCGATCTACAAACCTTTCAGACAGGCTCCCTCGCCCAGAATTGGGAGAGGGATGTCCGTTAGGACAGGGTGAGGGCTAGTTCAGATACTCTGCGTAACATGAGTTAATCACACACGCCGTAGTAAGTACCATAGGCGTTGCCATCACCGGGCGCGTTAGGGTCAGGGTCGTCGCTACGCCCCCCTTGAGGACAAGCTACCTGCTTATCAAAGTCGCCGTTGCTCACCACAAACTTCGCGTGCCCATCCGCATAGACGATACCGCCACCCCGAACGTGCCACGCCTGATAGTAGCCGGGAATGTACCCATACTTCTCCATACTCCCAAACCAAGGGAGCATCTCATCGCGCATGATACGGGTTTCGGAGGGAAGAGCGAACTGTGAAAGCCGAATAACATTCGAGGTAGTGTAGAGAAAGTTATTTTGAGACGACTCGTTCGCAACAGTAGAGTAGCTCCCATGGTTGAAGCGGTAACTGGAGCCGTAGCAGGCGTGATAGGTGGTCAACCCCGGACAGCCGTAGGTCGGATCAGGCAAAGAGGGTCCTCCATTGTCGTCGGGGCATCGGAAAATCTGCCTATTTTTTGTGTAGGAGAGCAGGAGTACCTCCACTCCTTTGTGTTGTGCATCTCCCGACCACGCTCGCGAACCGTCTGGCGCGGTAGTGTTGTAGGCATAGAATATAGGGAGAGCTTCATCGTAATCTTGTAAGTAGAGGTTAACCGCCATACCAATTTGCCGCACATTGGAGGTGCAGACTGCGGCGCGGGCTTGCTCACGCGCCTGCCCGAAGACAGGAAAGAGTATCGCCGCCAGAATGGCTATAATTGCGATAACAACAAGCAGCTCTATGAGCGTGAAGGCGTTGCGCGAACGCGCTTGTAAATAAAAACGAGGCATGATTTGAGTTCCTTTCTCAAAAAGAGGAAGGAGGAGCAAAACGGTACGGGGTCGATACAGAAAATGCCGCCTCTTCAGACCAAAGGTCGAAAGAGGCGGCACGGTTCTACAAAACGTCCCGCACACTGTCGCTTCCCTCCGTCGGCATTATCCGAATCAGGTGGTTAGGGTTGGGCAGTGTTTCGCCCTCTCAGCCAAAGGCACCCCTAGCGCAGATAAACTATTCAGTTTTTGGTGTCGTACAGTGGGGCAGGGCTTAGCGGCTGCCGCAGCCTCCGCTGCCACAACCGCCGCTACCGCAACCGCCTCCGCTACTTTCGCCGTCTTCTGTGGAGAAAGAGGAGCCGCAACCGCAAGACTTGGTCGCGTTGGGGTTATCTATTTTGAAGCCGCCGCCCATCTCGTCTTCGACGAAATCGATGGAAGCACCTTTGATATAGTTGTAGCTCAAACCATCCAATACGACTTTCACACCGAAGAAACTATAGACCAGATCGCCCTCTTCAATTTCGTCATCGAGAGCCATACCATAGTTGAGACCAGAGCATCCGCCGCCTTGCACAAAGATGCGAAGGGCAGAGTCGGTCTTGCCGTTACTCTCCATAAGCTCGCGTATCTGTTGCGCCGCCGTCTCTGAAAGGGTGACTGCGGGTACCTGGGTTTCCAAAAGTGCCATTATAATCTAACTCCTTGTACTCTATTACACGGGGTTGAAAGTCCCGGAGAGACTCCCCAACAAGCCTACCGTGAAACTTGATGGTGTGTTAATTCTACTCTATCTTGCCCTATTTTGCAACCTTTGCTAAGAAAACGAGTATGTTCACTTCTACGATAATTAAGATGCACAATACTCCTGATACACAAAAACAGACCTTCTCTTTTCGAGAACTACTCAGGGTAGGTCTAAAAAGGAGAGAGGGAGTGCTTTAAAAACTAAATTCGTCCTGCGTAGGGCGGGGGCGCACAACAGGGCGTATCACCTCTTGAGTAGGTGCGTCCAGTGTCAATTTGCGTTGTTCGCGCTCCTTCATCACCTGATAGAGCATCGATTTATCACGTAATGCCTCCGCGCAGGTCTTCAGCCACCCCAACTCCCATTCGCTCACGCCAGCAGGAGTGTTGAAAAGTTCGAGGGCAGCCTCAAAGGTCTCCTGTGCCTCCTCATTGCGCTCTAAAGCCTGTAAGCACTGTCCGCGTAGAACATGGTAGGGCGCACTCTCCGGGTCTTTGATAAGAGCGCGATTGATAGCATCGAGGGCATCCGAGTGCCGCTTCTGTTTACGATAGGAGATAGCAAGATTGAACAGGGGACCTGCCCAACGCGGGTCGGCTTTATCTGCCTCAAGGTAGGCACGCTCTTGCCGCTGGTAGTCTCTTAAATCGCCATAGTATAGCCCCTGTAAGTTCAGTATCTCCGCATCAGGATGGTTCAGTATGCGAAGCGCATGGCGCAAAAAGTCGAGTGCCTTCTCAAACTGTCCCAAAGTGGCATGGAGTTTGGCGACATCTACTATATCGCCTCGATCCTCCGCGACTCCCCCGCCCTTAGCGCGTAGCTCCTCCTCCATCTCCTCTAATATCTGCCTCCAGTCGTTCGGATTGACGACATGGCAGAGCGGGTTTTGAATCTCGCACTCAAAGGGGGCATCAGGGCTATCAGATAGATACGCTCGACAAACAAACTCCTGCGTTTTAGACAGGCTAATCTCCACTGTCAAATCCGCCCCAGGAGGCGTATTCGGAGGTAGTGTCCAAAGCGCGGTAAGGAGAAGCTGTTGCGTGGAGGTAGAGCGAAACTCAAGATTAAGTTGATTTACCTGCACATCCGGCAAGGCGAGTTCGTCAATACACAGAAAAGAGCCGTCGGAAGGGTAGGGGATAGAAGCTCCTGCGGGAATCAAAGTATATAGCTCTTTGTCGTGTGTAAGGAGGGCGATGCCATCGTGAAGAACAGGGCGAACGAGCGGCTGTCCTGTTACGGCAAGATAGAAGGCGTGCCACGCCGCACCGCGTGCTACTGCCGTCTGCATATCCAAAGGATTATCAAACAGGCAGACCTTTGCAGTCGGCAGATAGTCCATGAGGGCGGTCTGCACCTGTGGGATAAGCGAGCTTCCTCCCACCAGTAGGCAAATATCTATGTCCTCTTTATCCAGTTTTGCCCTCTGAAGCGCATCGCTTAGGGGTGCAAAAAGCGACTGGGTCAAACGAAACTCCGTCTCTTGCGCGTAGGGGTGGTCGCTATCCAAAAAGGGCGCAACTATCTGTTCCCACTCCGATGCGTTCAGCGTAGGGCGTGCCAGAAGGAGTTTCTTATCGCCTACATGACAGGTGACGGCAGATTCGTAAACGACAACGCTCTCTTTTTTTGTGTAGCGGTACTGCTCTGCCCGCTGGAGCCGTTCAACTTCAGCACACATTGCCAGTTTGAGGGCTTCCGCCGTTCCCAGCAACTGAGGCTCCAAAACGCGCTTCTTCTGTGCCCAAGTGAGGTCATACTGAGTCAGTTTCTGCTCTTTAAGGAGCATGGGAATGAGGTGTTCGTGAACAATGGCGAGGTCGATATCGCCTCCGCCAAGTCGATGGTAACGCGAAACAGCGTGCGGCGCAACCTCAAACTGGTCTGTTTGGGGATCACGGCGGAGGTCTACTATCGCGACATCACAGGTTCCCCCTCCAAAATCGAACAGGACACAGCGCACCGTTCTGCCTGTAGGAAGCGCGTCCGAATTGGGGTGCGTGAAGAGGTAGTCTAGCAGTGCCGCCGTAGGTTCGTCTAGTAGTTGATGCTCTTGTAAAGAGAAGCCTGCCTGCTGTGCGGCGAGAAGCGTGTCTCTCCGTTGGTTCACTTGAAAAGAGGCGGGAACCGTTATCACAACACTCTCTAACGCCTGTGCGTTCGGTTTTGCCGTAGCCTCTCTGAGAAACTGAAGAATATGCCCTGCGATTTTCGAGGCGTGGTTATAGGCTTCAGGAGCGCGATAGTAGGTCTTGCGTAGCCCCATTTCGTTTTTTGTATCGTAAAAGAGATTAGCTTCCAACTTCAGAGGGGTGGTTTGTGGACGATTACGGAGACGCTTTGCCCCCTCCCCTACTCTGTGTTGTTTGTTGGGGAGAATGGCGAGCATGG
>JAPLCR010000366.1 GCA_026392135.1 Armatimonadota bacterium | reverse complement strand
TCAAGTGTGCCATCTCATTCGGAGTAGTGACACCAAGTCCGTACTCCTGTTGCATTTCGCGCAAACCCAGAATATCGGTCTCTGCGCCATTCAGTAGCCGCGTCACTTTGAAACCATGCCGAAATAGCCAGTCGTTGATAGCCCCTTGCCCTACGAGGTTTCGCAATACAATGGTAGCAGTGTTATCGCTGAGGCAGATCATAAGGTGAAGCCACTCACACAGAGGTAGGCGGGTTCGATTGCGGAAGTGAAAGGCGGGACCGCCCTCCTCGCGCTGACCAGAGTGAGAGGGTGTAACACTCACCGACTCTGCCCAGTCCAACTCGTTTCGATCTACCTTCTCCATGACCGCACACATCACCGCGATTTTGATAACGCTTGCCGTTGGAAACATCTCATTGCCCAGATATTGCAAAGCGATTTCGCCCGTATCTGGGTACGTTAGCGTATAGCCTAATACGCCCCCAAATGTTTCGGCGATACGTTCTAACTCAGCAGAAACAGTTTCGAGTTCTAAAGACACGTACTCCCCCTACAAAAAGACAGAAGGGGCGAACAGTACGAAGACTGCCCACCCCTTTTCACACGTTTGAGCTACCCATCATCCCCTCCCTGTAACAGTGCGGGATGGTTAGAGCGACAGGCTAAATCTCTACTTTAGCAAACGATTTCGTCTCTGCCGATTTAAGACACGCAAGGATTACGGCAAGTGAGCGTCGCCCCTCTTCACCCGTTACAGGAGGCTCCGTTTTGGTGAGTATGGAGTTTATGTACGCATCGATTACTCCAGAAGAGGTCTGTCCTCCCGAATCGTTAGTCTGGATAGCACCCACGCTGTAGAACTGCTTTTCCCCGCTAAGAAGATGCACCACCACGCTATAGTTCGGGTCGGTTCCAAGGCGAATCTGCCCCTTCTCGCCGTAGATTATCGTGGTGTTGTCTTCGCCCGGATAGTGCGACCATGAGGCGGTGAGGGTTCCTATAGCACCGCTCTTAGCACGAAGTAGGCAGACTGCGTTATCGTCTACATCGCCCATCGGCTTGTTGATATGCTCTACGAACGCCGCTACCTCTACAATCTCTTCGCCAATGAGCCAGCGAACGAGGTCGGCTTTGTGTACGCCGAGGTCGCCCATTGTACCTACGAAAGCCTGCTTTTTGTCGAAAAACCAGCCCGTCGCGCCCTCAATGCTCCAGCTTTCGGGACCGGGGTGCGCGAAGGAGGTTCGGAACGTGACTACTTTACCTATCACACCCGCTTGAATTAGCTCTTTCGCCTTAACGTGTAGCCCCATAAGCCGTTGGTTGTGTCCTATCATAAGGACTTTTTCGGCTTTCTTCGCCGCTTTAATCATCTCTCGAGCCTCTTTATCGGAGGTCGCCATCGGTTTTTCACAGAGAACGTGCTTCCCCGCCTTGAAAGCGTCAAGGGTGATAGAAGCATGGAAGGCATTTGGCGTACAGACACTAACCGCGTCTATATCTAGCTTGAGAGCTGCCTCGTGGTTATCTACAGCCTTCGCACGGTACTTGTCGGCTAGTTTCTCTGCACGAGAGAGAACTCTATCTGCGAATGCCACTATCTCCACATTGGGGTTGGCAGCGTACTCCGGCGCATGGCGAAATGTTGCGATACTCCCGCTACCAATTACCGCAACACGAATTTTTTTACTCATATCTCAACATCCTCTATTCTGAAGTTTTAGCGGCGCGGCGCAACCATGCGCCAAGCCATAAGTTCCTAAATCAAAAAAGACTCTTCTACGCCTTTGCAGGAACTTCCTCCTACAATATCCTCAAAGTTTTGTTATGGGAAGAGGGAAATTCAGAGGGGCAGTAGTTTTAGTTTGTAGGCGGACGGCTCGGCGTAATCGGCTGAAGTATTTTGCGCCGCCCTGGAGTGAGGCGGTCAAGCAGTCCCTGTGAGTACTCGTAGCCGAAGCGCGTTGCCGCCCAACTCACGCCATACCGATAGATAGTTACACGCCTCTCCCCCTCGGTCTTGACTCGGCTAGAGCCGCCGTGCATGATTCCATCCACAAACAGCACCGCATCCCCCGCATTAAGGTAGACGGGAACCGCGCCCGGCAAATCGTCCATTCTATCGCCCTTGCCATAGTCGCCAGCCAGAGGGTGCGTGAAGTTCGATTTGTGGCTACCCGGAATAACCATTGTAGGTCCGTCGCCCTCCCCAATATCGGTGAGCGCGACGATGATGTTACACTGTCCGCAACGAAACACGCCATGCTCATACTGATACTTTCCGCGCAACGCACCGCGATACCCACCTGAATGTACTGGGTGATGCCCCCCACTCGTGCGGATAGAGGCGACGCACTCGTCTATGAAAAGCCCTTGCACGTAAGAGTCTTCCTCTCCGCAGTAGCGGCGAATATGGTTTATCCAACTAGGATGGTCTATTAGCTGCTCAAAGGGCTCTCCTACTTCTACGCAGTTGTGCAGTTCAAAGCCCGTCTCATCTGTGTAGTCACGGCGTTGTGCGTTCCCCCACCACCCCTCACGCGGGATAGGTGGAAAGCCGTCAAAGGATGTGTTTAACGCGGAGAGTAGATCGGGTGCAACCGCATTTTCTAGTACAAGATAACCACGTAAATCGAACAAAAAATCGTCAAGAGCCGATGGGAAACGAGATTCCATAAAACGGCTTGCCTCCTTTTCAAAGGGTGTCGTTGTCCTCTTTTTGCCCAAAACAGCAGGGTAAATACGTAGTACTCCCCCTACTCTACTGGCGGTATCCGTACCGCAAAATCGTAGCCTGCTACAGTAGGGTCACTCGTCAGCAGCACAAAGTCGGCACGCACATCGCGCTTAGATGTAGCCCGAATGGTCAATTTGTGGGTTCCAGAAGAGACATTTACCATTCCGGCAAGCATCACCTGCCCCATCTTCACGTTCATTGCCTTGACAGGTATATCATCAAGAAACACCTCCACCGGCTCCAACAGGTTATTGCGTGTACAGCGCGTGTACAGCGCGTACTGCCCCCCTGTATCCACACGAAAGCGCGTGGAGATATTGGAGCCACCCACTATTTTCAACGCTGAGTTCCCCATACCGGGGCTACAGTTCGGGTCTTGGAGTAGCGTCGCCGCACCAGTATCTGTAAACTCTTCACACTCAAAGAGGAGTTCACGCGGTGGTGGGGCTAAATACACAGCACCGATACTGTGCGGTTCTAACAACAGTTTCCAACTACTCTCGGTAGGAATAGTCACTTCGCCGCGCCAATCAGCAAACGCACTCGCGGGGATATTGACCACCTTTGTAACCGCCATATCCGTCGAGTTGTAGTAGAGAATTTTGTCTGTGAACAGCGTCGCATACACACCATCTTGCCCGGCATCCACAGCAATGGCGTTTCGCCTCCCCGGGTCAATATCACTCAAGTTATAGGTTGCGCGACGCACTACCTCCAGAAAGCCTCGTAACAGCGTCCGTTTACCCGGAAAAAATATCGTCAACCCCTTACCATAGCGCCTTGACCAGTTTCCATTTAACTGCCGCAAGTCCAGATCGCGCTGTATCACTCCGGCAGGAGGTTGCGGGTTTGCTAACACCTTCGCACTGGTCTCAATCATCTCAAGTGAGAGTATCTGACAAGAGAGACGCCGCATATCCCGCGAACTGTTGTCCACCTTCGCGGGCTGAAATGTTTGCGACTGAATAGTCAGGCGTGCCAGCTTTGCATCTTCAAAAATGTCACCAGAGACTACAAAGCGATAAGTGACATCACCGGCACTACTCAGCGAGCCTATCTCATGCCCATTTATCATCACTTTGCGCGATAGATCTACAGCGGAGTCAGGTATGTTAGCACGAATAGTAAGCGTATACTGCTTAGTTGGGTCTACAGGTAGTAGCACATTCGCGTTTGCCCCAACCCAGCGATACATACTCTTTTCACGCATTTCCGGCTCATACCAGTCTCCGCTAAGGTAGTCGGCAATCTCTGGCTGTCCGACATTCACTCGGTAGTGCGTGGGAATGGCTCCGATATAACGCTCGGACACCTTGGCGCGGAGAAGCTCTTTGCTATACCCAAACAGGTCATCAAACCAGGTTGTGTCGCCTTCAAACGTCGAAATTTTGCCGAAATCATAGGCGAGTACAACCCCACCGCCGTTCACCCAATTTTTGATTTTTTCTAGAGTGTCTGGCTCTGCAAACGTTCCCTCCCAAAGCACCAGCACACGATAGCCGTCCATACAGCCGTCTTTTACCATCCTATCGTCCACAATATCAAAATTCATAAAGTCGCGTAGATAGGCGCAGGCTTGCGCGAAAAGAAGGTGATACCCTTGGTCAGTACGGAGTTGCTGCGTATCGGCAGGATAGAACATAGCAACATCCACGATAGGCTTTTCTACACGGAGGTGTTTGCCATAGCGGTAGTAGACATCTCTGTGCCTAAGCGCATTGCTAGACCAGTCAAAAATCCCTTTTGCGCCCTGTGACACCGCTTCAAAGATGCGCCCAACCTCCTCTTCATTGGAGAGTCCACTCTGCGGCTCCACCCAGAACGGCGTTTTATAGAAACGGCACGCGCTTGCCAGCCGCGCAAACATAGCAGCCTTGTCGTTGCCGCCACGAGGGTCTTCGTCTTTGAAGCCTGCCGTGAGCATAAGAAGAGTGTTCGGGAAGTGCTTTCGTGCTGAGGCAAGGTTTATGTCAATTCCGGTAGCGACTCCACCCTTGTACCACTCAACAAAATCCAGCCACTCCCTGCGTGCATCTGCACGCGGCTTTTCTGGATAGACAACCTCATCCAGTCTCTTATAATCGCGCTTCCATGCGTCGTTGAGTTTGTCTAGGGTTACATACTTCTTGAGCATTACGTCACGAAAATTCGCACGCGCAAGAGGGTCACCGCACCAGAAGCCGAGATGATCATGGTCATTCCCAAACTCGCGCACCCAGTCGTCTTTTTGGAAACCCATTGCGATGCGCCCGCCGCTCAAAAAGCCAGCCTCACCGTAGTCTCCATGCACACCGACACAGAGTGCTGAGAGAGGTCTCTCCCCTCTCCCTACCTCCTGAAATGCCTGCGCCAGAGCGGTATAGCCATGCTCAATATACTCTGCCCACTTAGGCTCCCAAGGGGAGAATGCCTGCACAGGCTCCTTGTGTTCTAAACACTGGATACGCGTAAACGGCACTTTATCCCGATACCATTTTGGAGGAAAGGCGAAGTGAGGAAAGTAGACCCAATCTGCCCCTAGTTTTTGCACTGTTTTGCGCTGGATTTCCGACTCCTGCCAGTCCCAATGCCCTTCCGAAACCTCATTAGAGGAGATGTGACTTGAGTCGGTCTGAAAAAGTGTAAAGCCCTCTCCTGCTAATATCTGCATCTCCGCTTTGCTCGCCACACTGGTTGTCATTAGCATCCTATCACCGATATTACGGGTAACGGTATACGGATTGTCTTTAGGAGCAGAGGTGGAGAGGATATTCCAAATACGAACGATACGAGAGGCATCGGTCTGTGGGTTCGTGCGGAGCATACCCCACACACCGCCATTAACAGGGGCTATTTCACGGGCAGCAGACCAGTTACTGTCATCAAAAGTGAAATCCATCCATATTGGCGGAGGGCGCCGCTCGAGCCGCGTACTTTTGTTAGAGACAAACACGAGCGTCTTACCGTTAGGAAGTTCGACGGTCAGGCGATAGAGCAGCCCTCCCGGTCCAGCGGTATTCGTCACCTCTACGGCAAGGAGGTTTCTACCTGCTTTCAGGGAGCGCGTCACATCAAACTCCTGCGCCGTCGTCCAGTCATTACCTGTACCAACGGGTTTACGATCCTCATTGAGGTATGCCGTAAAAATGTCATCGCCTACAATAAGAAGTCGCGCCATAACAGGCTTTTGCGGTAGACGGAAGGCGTGGCGAAAGAAGACAGTATCAGGTATAGGGAAGTCTTTTTCAGCCCATATCCACATAGGCACCGTTGGAACGGAGGAGGAGTGCGCCTGTGCGGACGCAACAGGTGCCTGCCCCAACAGCATGAACAAGAACAAAAATATCAAAAAGGGATGTGACTTTAGCACCCAGTTACCTCATTTAAGGCGTTATGAACTCACACTCCGTCTATTTCGCCATACTCTGACCATTATCCTGCTAGCCGCCCTGTGCCACTAAGCGAGTTACCGCTCTCTTCAAAAGCCACCTGCCCCATAACACAAGAGTGATAAGCCAAATAGCTGCGTGCAGAAACACCCAAACACTCTCAGGAGGGGAGATGTTACCCGTGTAGAGGCGTATGGGGGTGTCCAGAATATGACGCAGAGGCAGAAAGTAGACGACAGGCTGAAACCAGCTTGGTAGGAGCGGAAGCGGTACCAACAGACCAGAAAAGAGGAGTGTGAGGGGGATTGAGAGACGCATGATGCCCTCACTGGAGAGGGTGTAGAGGAGAGCCGTAGTGAGAATACAACTCAACGCCGCAATAATCGCTACACCACTTGCAACCCCTCCAAGAAACAGAAGTACGGTTGTGGCAGAGGCAGGCATTTTCAACTCAAAGAGAAGTCCCGCCACTACAAAGAGAGGAATGGAGCGTAGCGTAGTCGGTGCAAGGCGGCTTGCAACAGCACGGGCGAACCAGAACCAGTAGAGGTCTATTGGGCGTAACAGCTCGTAGGCGATAGAGCCATTCCGAATCATTTCGCTTACTTCGGGGCTTGCACTCCAGTAGGTGAGCGCAAAGAGTGCCTGTGTCATCCAGAGATAGGTGATGATGTCAGGAAGAAGCATGGGCTGAACGCGCACAGAGGACTGATAGAACGACGTGAATATAGCGACACGAATAAGCCCCCAAAAGAGCTGAGTGACCAGACCTGCCCATGCTCTTGCGCGGTACTGTAGTAGCATTCGATACTGCGCTCCCAGAACGGTCAGATAGGGCTTCACTAAAGATGCTCCTCATAGAGTCGCGCAATAATCTCCTCAATCGGTGGGTTTTCAACAAAGAGATCACGGATAGCGACCAGAGAAGCGACTCTCTGTATCAACTCGGTGGGAGAGATAATTTTGGGGTCGAACTGTAGTGTCACCTGCCCCCCTTCGCGCTTCCAAACAGTAGCGAAGGGTGTATCTATCTGCGCGGAGGGGTCTTCGAGGTCGATGCGTAGCCTA
>JAPLCR010000006.1:4550-14507 GCA_026392135.1 Armatimonadota bacterium | reverse complement strand
AATGGTGTGTTCAAAATGAGTTCTTTCGCGTTAAATCTTCCCACTTACATGGAAGTCCAGATTCAACAAATTGTTGGCTATGGCTCTAACCACTTTATTACGTGGGCAGATGGGCGCGACTGGTGTGATTGGCTACAGATAAGCGTACACTACACAAATCGCTACTACCTCTCAATTCAGTTCCCTCTCCCTGAGCATATCGCAAAACGTCATCTTGACCGCCTATTTCAGCAACCCGGCTGGAATCAGGCACAGGTAGGTAGCCGCGACTGCCCTGTATACTACCTCGCACATAGCGATACTCTGGATGAGCTAAGCGCAAAGGCAGGGCGCATTGCACTTCTATGCGCCAGCGCAATGTCGCTTCTGTGGGAGGTGGAGAGGGTGGAAGAGGTTGCACTGTTAGGGGCACGAGGTCCTAATATCCCTCTACCGCAGCGAAATAGGAAGCCAGCTATTGCTGCTTAGGAAGTACCCGAAATTCCAAGTACTTACCCTACCCTTTTGAACAGGGGTGGCGGCAGTACACGAGAATGAGACTGGTCTATGAGGCGTGCCTTAGCCGTCAGGAGCGTTGTACGACACTCTTTCATGTTGGCTCCACGCAAAGAGTACGAGCGTAGTTACTAAGAAGATGGAGGCATTAATACGTAGTGCTATAGGTGCGGAGAGACGGTCTGCCATATACCCCACCATTAGCCCCCCAAACGGCATTACGCCTTGAAACGCGAGCGAATAGACCGCCATCACCCTACCCCTCAAGTGTTCTGGTACGCCCTTCTGTACCGAAGTATTGGAGCTAGCCGCACACAGTATCATCCCAAACCCGCTGACCATTAAAAGCCCAAGTACCGCTGTAAATGAGGTGGCAATCGAAACTAGAAAGAGTGCTGAGCCAAAAAGCACTGCTCCAACGTAGATTCTTGTCCGAGTCGGTATTACCTCAAACACGGATGCAAGCAGGAAACCGCAGAGCATCGCCCCAATCCCATTCGCGGATACCATCCAGCTGTAACCACGTTCGCGCAACTTAAAGTGCGTGGCGATCACAGGAAACAGCGTACTCCCTGACCAGACGAACATCGCCCCTGCCGCCATCAAAATAACGTTGCGAAGGGTTGGTCTATGGTTCAGAATATAGATCATCCCCTCTCGCATGGAGATGTCACGGTTATGAGGTATAAACGAAGGCAACTGCATCTTGAGCAGCGAGAGGATAACGGCGGCAAAGCTTATCGCGTTCAGCAGGAAGCAGACTCCTGCCCCCCATTTTACAAGTACTAACCCCGCCAACATGGGACCCACGAACCGCGCAGAATTGAAGCGCAGTGAGTTCAGGGCTATTGCGTTGCTTAGTGCCTCTTTCTCGTCAATAATATCGGTCACAAACGCCTGCTGTGCAGGGAGGTTAAAGGCGTTCAGAATCCCGCTAAAACCGGCTAATACCGCGATATGCCAAGGCTGTATAGGTATCCATAGACTCAGCGTTAATAGGGTAAGTACGCCAGCAAGCAGCATGGCAACTATCTGCGTAACCACCAGAATATCTCGTCGCGGGTAGCGGTCTGCAACCTTCCCACCCCACATACTAAAGAGAATGTAAGGGATGGCATTCGCACCGTTCACGATTCCTAGCCATTTCGCCATACCAGTCAACTCCCACACGAGCCAGTTCTGTGCGACAATTTGCATCCAAGTTCCGATAACGGACACGCTTTGACCAATAAAAAAAAGGCGGTAATTGGGGAAGGTAAGTGCATAAAAGGGATTGCGGGAGCGTGGTACAGGCGAAGATTGGGGAGGATTTTCGGGTTCACTACTCGAAACATTTTGTAACCCTTCATCTGGTTTTTCGTACTGCTTCATGAGGAGTTATGACTTTCTACGGCGTATTTCATTATACCACGCTCCCTGACATGGGATAAGGAGTTAGCGAACGCAATGCCCACCCCGCACCGCACATTTCCACTTATGAGTGCAAACGCCTTTGTAAGCACTACCGATAAAGCCGCTCTGGACAACTTGCAAAAGATGCCGATACTACCGCTTATTGTTCGTAAGTTCCACGAGTCGCTTTGGGATAACATCGATTATGCCCGAAACTCTGCTGAATCCATACGCTGTAGTGAGAAGCAGTTTCCTACGCTCTATCGAATGCTAAAAGAGGCTTGTGCCACTCTTGACGTTCCTGAACCCGAACTTTATGTGCGCTATTCACCAACCTATAACGCCTACACCTCTGGCGTAAGCAGAACCTATATAGTTCTACAAAGCTCGTTATTAGATGCATTCACGGACGAGGAGTTGGCGTACATTATTGGACATGAACTGGGGCATATCAAGTGCGGACACGTACTCTATCTGATGTTAGCACGGCTGATTATGCCGCTCTTGGAGGAGATAGGTCAGGTGACACTGGGGCTTGGCAAACTGGCAGGAATGGGACTGATGGCAGGATTTTTGGAGTGGATGCGGCAAGCTGAGTTCTCTTGTGATAGGGCAGGGCTACTGGTGTGTCAGGATGTTCAGGTAGGGCTAAACGCAACACTGAAACTGGGCGCAGGTTCTACGCGCTTCCACACAGAGACGAGTACAGATGCGTTTTTGGAGCAGGCACAACAACACTCCGATAACAACGGGTTAAATGGAGTATCGAAAGCAATTCTTTTTATGCTGTATACATGGCAACTAGAACACCCACAGGTGGTTTATCGTGCAAAGGGGTTAGACGACTGGGTGAAGAGTGGGAAATACGACGAAATCCTGAACGGTCAGTATGAGCAAGACTTAACAGGCGGCTCTCAACTTGGCGCACAGCACCAGTGTCCAAAATGTAAAACAGTGTTGTCTTCAACGATACGTTACTGCCCAAACTGCGGTGAGGACACGCAAAGCTCAACTCGTGCTACCCACAAGCACTGCGAAACCTGTAACGTAGACTTACCTCCCGATGTGCGCTTTTGTACTCACTGCGGCAATCGGGTGTAGGGTTTACACATCCAGTTTTTGCTGTCGGAAGTGCAGGTTATCGCCCCCTGTGTGTCGGTACGAAAAACCTGCACTCCCTGTTTTTGGAGCCGTTCTAGAGTTGCGGGGGCAGGGTGCCCGAAAGAGTTGGACTTGCCTACCGAAATCACGGCGATTCGCGGCATGATGCGTGTTAAGAACCTTTCAGTCGTTGAAGTACGGCTACCATGATGCCCGACTTTCAGGAGTTGTGTTGGTAAGAGCGTACCGTTCTGTAGTATCCTCTCCTCTTCTTTGTTGTCTGCATCTCCAGTCAATAGAAGAGAACTCTCGCCGTAGGTAAGGCGCAGCACGATACTATGTGTGTTGGTGGATTCGTTCAAGTCTTCCCCGATAGGCGCGATAACGTGTGCTTTTATCCCGTCTCCCAACTCCATCACTTCTCCTGCCTTTGCACGGTGTACGAGTACCTCACGGCTTTTTGCGCGTTGCACAACCTCCTTTTGCCCTGCCTGCTCATCTTGCCCATTCGTCTCCAATATCCCTACGGGAAATCTTTGTAGGAGGGTGTCTGCCCCGCCTATATGGTCAGTGTCAGGATGTGTGAGGAGAAGCAGGTCTATTCGCTGTATCCCTTGACTTCGCAGGTAGGGCGCAACAACACGCCTTCCCATGTCCTCTTGCCCATTGAGAGAGCGATTTCCGGTGTCCACCACGATAACCTTACCACTTGGGGTCTGTATCACGCAGGAGTCACCCTGCCCCACATCCAGAAATACGATGCGGAGATCTGCGTTCCCGCGTGGAAATAGGCGTGGTACAAGCAGGATTCCCGTGTTAAATAGTACAATAAATACAGTGAGTTGAGTGGCTCTTGCGCGTCGCATTCTGTTCCCCGCTGTCAGAGTTCGCTTTCGGTATAGTTCGCCGTTCACCCCCTAAAACCCTGTCTCAATGAGGTCAATCTTATCATGAGTAACGTGTATCATATCAACTTAAGCGCAAGTCAGATAGAGGGCGCAAAAACTGTGATAGTGCCGGGTGATCCGGCGCGTGTTGAAAGAGTTGCCCAGACCCCTCCTTTTTCCAATGGGCGTTTCCTAATACAGAAGCGAGAGTACTGCTCTTGGCTAGCCTACGTAGACGAGGTTCCCGTACTGATAACCTCGACGGGGATAGGCGGTCCTTCACTTGGGATTGCGGTGGAGGAGTTGGCGATGTTGGGTGTCAAGACATTGGTGCGCGTAGGAACGTGTGGAGCAATTCAGACTAACATCCATGTTGGTGAGGCGATTATCACGTCAGGGGCGGTTCGCATGGAGGGAACCTCCTCTCACTACGCGCCTATTGAGTACCCGGCTGTGGCTCATTATGAGGTGGTACACGCCTTGATTGAGGGAGCCAAGCAGGCAAAAGTGAGCTATCATGTAGGAGTCACGTGCTCGTCGGATTCTTTTTATCCGGGGCAAGAGCGTTACGACTCCTACACAAAATACGTACCGCGCCGATTTCAAGGTATGACTGAGGAGTGGCGGCAACTTCATGTCTTGAACTATGAGATGGAGGCAGCGACCCTATTGACTCTCGCTTCGACGATGGGACTGCGAGCCGGTTGCGTCTGCGGAACGATAGTCAACCGATCGCGGAGCGAGGCTATCTCTGCGGAAGCCCTGAGTGCAGGCGAGACAGCAGGAGTAAACGTCGCAGTTTTGGGAGTGGCAAACCTAATTCGACAGGAGCGGCAGTAGTGCAGTTTCTACAGTCAGAGTTCAGTTATGGGAACTCTTCCACTTAACCTCTCCACCTCTCTCGTAGCTCTCCCCCTTCTCTTTGGGCACTCCTCTCTCAATACGGGAGCATGACTTGCTAGGTAGGTTGGTCAAGTTCACGATAGGCTTGTCAAAATAGGGAGAGGAGCTGACGCGACTTGAGAAAGAGAAGACTGTGTGGACGGCTCCAGACGAACGACGTGTGTGCCTTTTTCGCGTGTTTCGCGGTTTTACTCCCATAACTCTGAACGGTTACGTTCCCAAAACCCAATAGTGAAAAAAGGCACGAACTTGGGGTACAATGATCATATCTACTTTTGCGAAGGCTTGTGATTTATGAGTACCACCCGTTTTGCGCGATTTGCTTGGTTTACGCTCATCTTTAACTTTGTAGTTATAGCGTGGGGCGCATTAGTGCGTGCCACTAACTCTGGTGACGGCTGTAGTAATCACTGGCCCCTCTGCGATGGACAGATTATCCCTGCTCCTCACAAAGTCAAAACCGTCATTGAGTTCACTCATCGCGTTATGAGCGGGTTGGATGGCATTCTGATATTGGCACTTCTTATTTTTGCATTTAAGGCATTTCCCCAAAAACACCGTGTCCGATATGGGGCTGTGCTCTGCCTCGTGTTCACGTTTATTGAGGCGATGATCGGGCGGTTGCTTGTTAAGAAGGGGCTCGTTGCAGAAAATATCTCGGTTGAGAGAGCGGTATGGTTGGCAGGACACCTAGTCAACACGTTCTTCCTTCTCGGCTCTCTTACAATCACCGCGATATGGAGTACGGGGGTGCGCCCTCTACGCTGGAAGAAACAAGGGGCGATGGGATGGGCACTTGGATTCTCACTCTTTTCTCTGCTTGCGCTCGGTGTTAGCGGAGCGATAACCGCGCTTGGCGACACAAAATTCCCCGTTCATAGTACCTATGAGGCTATGCAGGGAGCCTTGAACCCAACAGCACACTTTCTGATACGTCTTCGCGTCATCCACCCGTTTCTGGCGGTGTCTGTTGGACTCTACTTGCTTTTAATTGCAGGGCTAACCACCCATTTGCGTCCCTCCCCACTCGTTCGCAAGTACGCACAGTACACAGGATTGGCTTTTGCCTTACAAATCGCTATTGGGCTTATAAACAAGACGCTCCACGCCCCGGTCAGTATGCAGTTAGTCCATCTGCTTTTTGCAGATATTGTCTGGACGCTCACGATACTACTTACCACGGCTGCACTTGCTGAAGATGTCGTTCAGGTCGAAACAGACCCTCTCCACTACCCTGAAATTCACTCCGCGGTAGGTAGAGCTACTTGGCGAGACTACCTAGTTTTAACGAAACCGCGCGTTATTAGCCTACTGCTCTTCACCACGATGACGGCAATGTTTATCGCTCCTCAGACTCCCGATAACCACGTCACTCCCCTGCTGTTCTTTATTGTTATGGTGGCGGGCTATATGGTTGCAGGAGCAGCAAACGCTATCAACATGGTAATAGACCGCGATATAGACGGGCGCATGAAACGCACCTCGGAACGCCCGACAGTAACACAAAAAATCTCGTCTCTGAATGCGCTCTACTTTGCATTTAGTCTCGCCACCCTCTCCTTTTCGATGTTCTGGACATTCGCAAACCTACTCTCTGCGGTTCTTGGTTTTGCCGGATTGGTCTTTTATGTCCTCATCTACACACTTATTTTGAAGCGTAGAACGTGGCACAACATCGTGATTGGGGGCGCGGCAGGGGCATTCCCGCCTCTCGTGGGCTGGGCGGCTGTTACAAATGATCTCGCTCCGCTGGCATGGTATCTCTTTGCTATCATCTTCGTCTGGACACCCGTACACTTCTGGGCGTTGGCTCTACTACTAAAAGACGACTACACCGAGGCAGGCATTCCCATGCTACCCTCAGTGTTAGGCGACAGAGTAACCGTTGCTCAGATAGGTATGTACACTGTTCTTACGGCAGTGGTCTCCATCCTACCGTTTCTGCAAAAACACGTGGGCATCCTCTATCTCTGCTCTGCTATCATCCTAAACCTTATATTGGCTTTGCGTAGCCTCCAACTCTACCGCACTGTTGATAGACCACGTGCCTCCTCGCTCTTTCACTTCTCCATGCTCTACCTTGCCCTGCTCTTCCTGTTTATGGCGATTGACCGCTCCTTACACCTTTAGGGTCGTAAATCTGTACCCCCCTTCTTTCGGCGGCATGAAACGCAAACACCAATCGAAATGAAACACATCCAAAAGATTCTAGGGGAGACTCATCTTGCCTGAGATGCTATGCGAGATTCGCGTCGCGAACTATCTCTGCTACTACATTCATGCTCACAATACAGCGGGATACCTCCTCTTGTAGACGGGGCTTAAGGGCAATTTTCACCCAGAAGTGAAGACGAAGTCACTCTCCGTTAGATAACGATAACTCTGCTCCAGAGCCTGCCAAATGTCTCCTGAACAGGAGTCCATCTCTACAATAAGCCACTCCGCGCAGTTCTGAGATGCCCTTACAATGGCAGGAATATCGAGAGTCCCCGCCCCTACTGCTACCATATCGTCATTACGTGTCGCGGGACCATCTTTAATATGAAGTAGTGGCGCACGTTTAGCCGCACCTGCCACAACTGTAGCGGGATTCTGTCCTGCCGTCTGAATCCAGTAGGTATCAAATTCAAAAAAGATGTCGGGGTGTAGCAGAGTGCATAAAACCTCATAAGGGAGAGAGTTTTCGACAGGCTCAAACTCCCACCAGTGGTTGTGTAGCCCGAATCGTATATCCTGCTTCTGAGTGACCGAGTAGGCTTCGTTATAGATATCAGCAAGTTTGCGGATACCCTCCAGAGTGTTATAGCGTTCGTCTTGGGGCCAGCCATGCCAGACAGCATACTTGCAGTTCAGGTCGTCCAGTAGGGATAACGTGTCAACCTGATCTCCTCCTAGAGGTAGAGGGCAGTGTGCCGAGGTAATGGCTAGCCCTAAGTCTTCAAACTGCCGCTTGGCTTCTTTGGGAGTCATGTTGTTGGCAAAGAAAGCGGTCTCCACTCCTTGGTAGCCGATGGCGGCAACACGCTGTATAGTTGCGCTAAAATCGTCTGCGAGTTGGTCACGCAGTGTGTAGAGTTGCAACCCAATCTGCGGTTTCATTATTTGGCGGCATCCTGTTCGAGTGATGAGTTGTGTTTACTCTTATCAAAGCGAAAGAGTGTAGCCCTTAATAAGACTATATCAGGGCTACACTCTAATCCAACTATCTAGCGTTCGCCCAAGTCTGCGACAAAGTAGGCAGGGTTGAGGGGTTCACCTGTAGCAAATTCAAGCCACTCCTCCCAAGGATAGAGTGCCCCCGGATAGAATACCTTCTCTGTAAGCCATGCGCCAACTTTTGGGCTTGTCACCAGAGCGGAGGAAGGTTCACCGTTCAGAACTGCCTTGTGCAGATAGTTTAGGAGTTGAGAGGCTATCATTTCACCGAGTTGGTAGTTATGATAGTAGGTGGGAGCAGTGGCGAGGTGTATTTTCGATGCCCAGTCGGGGGTATTTCGCCCATCTGGACGCTTCACCCTCTGGAATCTCTCCACAATATCCCACCAAACCGTATTCAAGTCCTGCTCGGGGTTTCGATACATCTCGCGCTCGAAGTAAGCCATGACCAGACACCAGCGCATAAAAACGAGGAGTTGATTTCTCACCTCTTGGAGCGCGTCCACGGTTATTCGTTCTGCCTCTGCCTTATCGACTCCGGCGTAGATGTTCAGCCAATCGGCACTTTTGGTGAGCCGCCCCATGAAGAGTGCTATCGCTTCGGTGGTCATAATGTGGGCAGGAGTGCGAAGTAGGTAGGGCAGAGAGTGATCGGTATATTTATCGTAGACAGCGTGACCATACTCGTGGAGGAGTGTACTTGCCCACCGCTCATTGGACTGAAGGTTGCAAAGTACGCGCACGTCGCCTTTACGGTCTACGTCCATGCAGAAGGCGTGCTGACACTTACCTTCCCGCTCGTAGAGATCTGCTTTCGCTAGTAGCTCTTCGATGGGTAAGCCTATGGCGCGAAAAAAGTCGGCGGCAACAGCTTCTAAATCCTTATCTGCGAAGAACCTATCAAGGTTGGCGTTGCCGGGCTCTGGGCTCTGAAAGAATCGGTTGTGATGATGCCAAGGACGTATCGCATCCGGCGTGGTGCTGAAGCGTAGGGCAAGATGTTCGTCTAGTTCGTCTCTAAAGGCATTCCAGAGGTCTTCACTCTTCTCAGCAAGGTCATCGAGCTGTTGGAACAGCCGCTCTTCGGTCAACTCTTGCATCTGGAGGCTCATCACATAGTAGTTCTCATAACCCAACGTAGTCGCCGCCTGATTTCGCATTCGCACGAGTTCGAGTACGCGCTCGGAAACCTCTTGTCCGACCTGCTTACTCGCCTCCCAAGCCTGTTTGCGTAGCGTGACATCTCGCGATTCGTCGAGTATCTTCTCAATAGCGTTGTCGCTTATTGTTTCGCCGTCGATAACGCCTCGAAAGATATTGAAGGAGTCTTCTATCTCTACGGTTAAGGCGATGGTCTTCTCCATGAGTTCTGCGGGAATCTGGTTTTCGAGATAGGCGTTGAGCAGCAGTAGATGCTGACGCGCCAGCGTGGGCGAGTCGATGGCTTCTGCATCAAGGCTCTTGAGAAAGGCGTAGTCGTCGGGGTTCGCGTAGATACGTGCAAAGCGAGTATTGAGGTCTGTGACTTTTTCGCGTACCGCGTCGCTACTGGTGGTCTGCATCTCCCAGTTTGCAAGCGCGGTTTCGCGAGAGAGGGGTTCGACTGTCGCAAGGTGTGTGTTTATAAACTCTTGTAGAGCAACAGAGGGATTCATAGAGGCTCCTCATTGGGGTAAATAGGATTTTTCAAGACAACGAGTCCCTTGTGGGGACTCATTAGGCTAGTCATTTTACCTTATTACGGATGGTTTGGGCTGTTTTGGTTCCAGAATCGTCTATTTATACGAAGCTTCTTCCAATTTCGGACTCTTGTGAAGCTACTTTGGTGTGAACGATGTGCCGCACCCACAACTACGCGCCGCATTCGGGTTCGACCACTGCCAACCGCCCTCAAGTAGGTTCTTCACGGTGTAGTCAAGTTCGACCCCCTCTAAAAACTGTGCGCTCTTCTTGTCTATGATTAGGCGTAATCCGTCCTGTTCATAAACTTGGTCGCGCTCAGTAGGAGACTCCTCAAAACTCA
>JAPLCR010000006.1:0-4543 GCA_026392135.1 Armatimonadota bacterium | reverse complement strand
GACTCCTCAAAACTCATGACGTAGGAGAGACCGGAACAGCCGCCTCCTTTGACTCCTATACGAAGATAGAGGCTCTGGTTCCCTTTTTTGCGAAGCAGGTTATTAATCTGCTTAACTGCGGTAGGGGTTAGGTTGACGATGGGTTGTATCGCTTCTTGTATCATTCGTTTATTCCTGTTTTGCCTGCTAACTACATAGATAGGCTGTTGTCAATATCCATAGAGATGCGAGCATGGCTAATGGTTGCACCAGCCATCGCCACGATTTCGCCTCTGATCAGTTCGCTCTTGGTTGCGGCGGCTTCCTCTTGTTCCAGATACGTTTGCGTTATGCTGTAAACGACCATAGCCCCTCGCTGTTTTAGAGCAGCCCCAGCTCTAGCTTTGCCTCATCCGACATCATGTCGAGGCTCCAGGGCGGCTCCCACACAAGGTCTAGTTTAACATCGGTTACACCGCTAACGGCGCGTGTCTTCTGCTCCGCTTCACCCGGAAGCGACTGCGCGGCAGGGCAAGCGGGCGAGGTGAGCGTCATGCTGATATGTGCCAGCCCAGAGGGTAGCACTGTGACATCGTAGATCAGCCCCAACTCGTAGATATTGAGAGGGATTTCGGGGTCAAAGACCGTCTGTAGCGCTTCGGTAATCTGCCCTTCCAGCAGTGAACATTCGATAGGAGTTAATGTCGCCTCTGTTTGTGTCTCTACCAAGTGTCTAACCACACCTTTCCACAAGGGACTTGATTTTTTGAATCATGCTATAGAGTCCATTACGCCGATTCATGCTCAAGTGTTCTTCTAAATCCAGTTGTTTTAAAAAGCCTTCAATGTCAAATGAGAGTACCGCGTTTGCGGATTGCCCCGAATAGACTCTCCAGAGTATTGCGACAAGCCCTTTTACAATGGCGGAGTCGCTGTCAGCATCGAAAAAAAGTAGGTCACCATCTGTTCTGGGCACCAGCCATACTTGGCTCTGGCATCCCTGTATCCGGTTCTCCTCAGTCTTATCGATTTCGTTCATGGGTGGAAGTTCGCGCCCCATCTCCATTAAGTAACGATAACGGTCTTCCCAATCGTCAAAAAACGCGAACGTCTCCCGTATCTCTTCCACCTGTTCCTGCTGTGTAGCCGTCATATCTACCCCATAAAAGTTATTACTTTGCGAAGACCTTGCGTCAGCGCGTCTATCTCTTCTCGCGTATTATAGCACGCCAGAGAAGCGCGTACCGTAGCGGGAACCTTGAAGCGTTGCATGACGGGATGGGCGCAGTGCTGCCCTGTGCGTACCGCGATTCCCTCCCTATCCAGTATCATGCCCGTATCCTGCGGGTGGATGTCGCCCAGTACAAACGAGAAGACGCTCGCCTTATTTTTCGCGGTTCCTATCATCCGCAGTTGAGGAATATCCGCTAAAACCTGCGTACCGTACTCCATCAGCTCCGCCTCATACTCCGCGATACTCTCCATGCCCAACGCTTGCAGATAGTCAATCGCCGCGCCTAGCCCGATAACGCCCTCAATATGGGGCGTTCCCGCCTCGAAGCGATAGGGAATGTCGTTATAGGTGGTTCCGTCAAAGGAGACGGTTAGTATCATATCGCCGCCGCCCATCCAAGGGGGCATCTCTTCCAGTAGTTCGCGCTTGCCGTAGAGTACGCCGATTCCAGTGGGACCATACAGTTTATGTCCCGAAAAAACGAAGAAATCGCAGTCCAACTCCTGAACATCCACAGGGATATGGTACGCCGACTGCGCCCCATCCAGAAGTACAGGAATCCCCTGCGCGTGCGCCATCTCTATCATCTTCTCAACTGGATTCATCGTGCCTAAAGCGTTGGAGATATGCACGATACCCACCAGTTTGACGCGGGGATTGAGCAGTTTTGCGTACTCTTCGAGGACTATTTCGCCGTTATCATCTATCGGAATGACGCGGAGATGCGCCCCTTTTTCTTGACACAACATCTGCCAAGGGACGATGTTCGCATGGTGTTCCATCGCCGAGACCAGTATCTCGTCTCCCGCCTGAATGTTCTTTCGTCCCCATGTCTGCACGACGAGGTTAATCCCCTCCGTCGCGTTTCGCACATA
The DNA here is from genome assembly GCA_026392135.1 of Armatimonadota bacterium. Taxonomy (GTDB): domain Bacteria; phylum Armatimonadota; class Chthonomonadetes; order Chthonomonadales; family Chthonomonadaceae; genus CAIJLM01. The sequence continues at coordinate 2,455 of JAPLCR010000006.1, read as the reverse complement.
GACAATCTCCTCGAAATAACGTGCGTTCAGGAAACCCTGAACCTTGCGGCGCCCCTCTTCGTAGGCGTGGTCTGCTAAAGAGCCGAGATAGTGCGAGGCACGATGCACATTGGAGTTGTAACTCGTGTAGTAGGTATGAATTGCGTCGATGACGGCGTTGGGTTTCTGCGTCGTATTCGCGTTATCGAGATAGACGAGAGGCTTTTTCCCATATACCAGCTGTTTCAGTATCGGGAAGTCCTCGCGCACACGGGCTACGTCAAAACTACTATGTTTTCTCTCCACGGTCATGGCGTTTACGCCTCCTCTGGGCGTATGGCGATGGGAAGTTGTAAAAAGAGGGCGCTGTGAATCTGGTCTCGTAGCGCCTCTATCTTCACCCTGCCAATAACTTCGCTGGCGAAGGCGTAGGTGAGTAGGCTTGTCGCCTCCTCTAGTCCTATTCCTCGCGACTGTAGGTAGAACAGCGACTCTTCGGAGAGTTGCCCTACTGTCGCGCCGTGCGTACACTTCACGTCGTCGGCAAAAATCTCTAATTGAGGCTTCGTGTTTATCTGCGCCTCTTTGGAGAGAAGCAGAGTCTGGTTCGTCTGCTTCGCGTCGGTCTTCTGCGCGTCTTTTCGCACGAATATCTTGCCGTTGAAGACTCCGCGCCCCTTGCCCTTGATAATCCCCTTGTAGAGTTCGTGGCTGTTGCAGTGCGGCATAGCGTGGTCAATGGCGGTATGGTTGTCTATCAGTTGCCCCGTCCCCGCGATATAGAGACCGTTGAGGGTACATTCGCAGCCTTCCGCGCCCAGAACCGCGTTGGCTTCGTTGCGAACGAGTGCCCCGCCGATTGCGATATTGTGCGAAGTAAAGTTCCCGCTTCTGTCGAGTTGAACCTGCTGTACCCCGACATGGTAGGCGCTGGCACTCTCCGCCTGAACCTTGTAGTGGTCTACGACGGCGTTCGGCGCGAGAACGATTTCCGTGACGGCGTTCGTAAACGTCGTCCCTTCGCCAATCCCTGAATAGACCTCTGCAATCGTGACCTGCGCGTTCTCTCCCGCGAGAATCAGGGTTCGCGGGTGGCTAACCGTAGGAGTATCCCCCGCTACCGTCAGGTAGAGCAGATGAATGGGGTCTTCCACAGTGGCGTTTCGAGGAATGATAACCAATGCGCCGTCCTGCGTGAACGCGGTATTTAGTGAGACGAAAGCGTGATTTTCGCCCTGTACATACTTTCCAAAATGGGCTTCTAGCGTTTTAGCGTGTTCGCTAAAACCTTGCGCTATCGAGACGACAACCGCGCCCTTCGGCAAGGCGCGAACTTCTGAGAGCGACTCTGCGTACTTGCCGTTCACGAAGACGAGGCGCGTTCCGCCAATCTCGGTGAAGGGCGCGAGGGCGACCTCTTCCGCGCTTACCGACTGTGTAGCAGCGGTGAAAATCGTCTCGGTGATAGGCGATACGGGCGTAAATCGCCACTCCTCATCGCGTCGCGTGGGGAAGCCTAGTTCGGTGAAACGTGCAAAGGCATCCGCTCGGAGGCTTGTCAACCATTCGGGCGCATTCGCGCAGGCTTGCGCCTCGAACTGCGAACGCCACGTTGTGCTTACATCTACCATTAGAAAAGGGTCTCCTGTCTAGGCGGTGGCGGCGAGTTCTTTCTCAATCCAACCGTAGCCCTTCTCTTCGAGTTCGAGGGCGAGTTCTTTGCCGCCCGACTTCACGATGCGCCCGTTCGCGAGAACGTGAACGAAGTCCGGCACAATGTAGTTGAGCAGACGCTGATAGTGCGTGACGACGATAACGGCGCGGTCTGGACTGCGAAGCGCATTCACGCCGTGCGAGACGATTTGTAGCGCGTCGATGTCTAGCCCTGAGTCGGTTTCGTCGAGTATCGCGAGTTTTGGGTCTAGCATCGCCATCTGAAAAATCTCGTTGCGCTTTTTCTCGCCGCCAGAGAAGCCCTCATTGACCGCTCTGTTGAGAAGGGATGGGTCGAGTTGGAGTAGTTTGACCTTCTCTCTCGCTAGTTTCGTGAATTCACTTGCGCTCATCTCCGCTTCGCCCTTGTGCTTGCGTGTCGCGTTGATAGCGGCGCGTAGAAAGTACATATTGTTCACACCGGGTATCTCAACGGGGTACTGAAACGCGAGAAAAATACCCTCTCTCGCCCGCTCTTCGGGGGCGAGTTCGAGCAGGTCTTGCCCGTTGAAAGTAACAGAACCGCCTGTTACGTCGTAAGCGCTACGCCCCGCCAATACTCCTGCGAGCGTGCTTTTACCGGAGCCGTTGGGGCCCATGATGGCGTGTACTTCGCCAGCGTTCACGGTGAGGTTAATGCCGCGCAGAATCTCTTTTTCGTCTACGCGGGCTTGCAAGTTCTTAATCTCTAACATTCTCTTAGGAAAATCCTCTCAAAAAAATTGCCTACCCTACGCTACCCTCAAGGCTCACGCCGAGCAGT
>JAPLCR010000324.1:9826-10885 GCA_026392135.1 Armatimonadota bacterium | reverse complement strand
TCACGACATTCGCTTGCGTGTGTACCTCTAGCAAGAACTCCGAGTCCAACTTCGTGTAGATACGGGTTGTCTTAGGGTCTCTATGCCCCGCGATGTCTTGAGCCGCGGCGAGGCTCGTCTTCGCCAGACGGTTCAGGCTGAACCGACGTAGGGAGTGAAGCGTAATTCGCTCTCCAAGACCTGCAAACTTCAGGTAACGCTTGAGCAGAGTGAGGAACTTGCTCTCGTCTATCTTCCCGCCAATCTCGCTCAAGAAGAGGTAGCCGGGGTCTCTCTCTTTGGGAATGTCGCTCATAACCCGTGCGCGTACCTTGAGCCAAGACTGTATCGCTTGAGAGCTCGGTTCGGAGAGGGGAATCATACGCGCCGTGCGTCCTTTTCTCTCTCGAATCATGATTTGCCAGTAGCTTCCTCGTTTGCCCTCCGCCTTCTGGAAGTCGTCCGTCTTGAGGGAGAGAACCTCCCCAATACGACAGGCACTGCCGAGCAGGGACAAGACAATCGCGAAGTTCCGTTCTCGGTGGAAGGCGCGTTTGCTCGCATGGATAAAGCGAATGTCGGGGTGGCTCAGGGGGCTGTAGTAGGTCTGAACGGCGGAGATTAGAGACTGCATATCCTCTTCGCTCGGCATATACTTGGGAGGAGTAGGCGCGGCGCGCACCTCATAGTCGGCGAGGAGGGAGCGCTCAATGATGTCGTTCTTGACGCACCATTTGAGGAAGACCTTCGCGGCGATAGCGTCGTGGTGAAGGGTTGTTTGGGAGATACCCTTCTCCTGGCGGAAAACGAGGAACGAATCGAGGTGGCGTTTGCCGAAGTGGTCGAGAGAAATATTTTGCGGTTCAACCCAACGCACGAGGTTATTGAGCTGAACTTCGTAGAACCGAACGGTCTTTGGAGCGCGAACGGCTTGGATGTGGGTGAGGAAGTCTTTTTGGGCTTCCTGCCAGATGTAGGGGGTAAAAGCTTTGGGCATCTGAGTTAACCTTACTTATTGGTCACTTCCAGATTTACAGGAAGTGACCAATAATTGTCAAGGTTTCTCATCTATCAGGTTAA
>JAPLCR010000324.1:0-9769 GCA_026392135.1 Armatimonadota bacterium | reverse complement strand
CGAACCCTGGGCCAGCTGATTAAGAGACTTCACCTCATAGATTGAGTAAAATTTCACATTTATTATATCTTATTGTCAGTTATTTATGTTATTTGGTATGTTATTTCGATAATTGGGGTACATTTTTTTGAGTTACTCTGTTGGCGGAGTACCGTTCCCCTTGTTTACGGGGTATTATGGCGATAATTCTCTGCGTAAAACCCGCAGAAAAGGGATTTGTTGTTGTTTACGCCCAAATCTACAAATGGTTACAGGCTCTGCCATCGTGACGCAAGATTAGTCAAAACAGAGTAGAATACATACCATGAATGATGACACTACCCGTCAGGAAGAACAGTCTTCCTTTGGGGGCAAAATAGGACTTGGAAAGCGAGGGAAGAAGATGCCAAAGACATTGACAATGGATGAACTAAAAGCGCGTCCGGTAGAAGAACTCTTGCAAGAAGTGGACGATACGCAAGAGCCAGTGCGAATTGTGCTAGCAGGGGGGCATGAGATAGATATTAAGCCTGCTCCAAAACTGAAACCCATGATTCGCCTTGAAGGCTATATTCCAGAAGGGTGGAAAGATGCCATATACAGTCAAGAGTGATATGGTTTTTCTGGATGCGGGGCTGTTTATCGGGGCTATTATGCTCGGAGATCCACGCGAGTCGGAGGCTTATCCTATCGTCGAATCGGCGCGAAAAGGCGAGATTCGCGCTTGTACGACTGTCGGCGTTTTGAGCGAAGTCTATGCCGCGCTAACATGGGTGCAAGCAATTAAAAGGCATTCTCCACAGGAGGCGCAGAAGGTTATTACGCGGGTAATTGAAGAGCCTTCCGCGATCCTCATTCTGTCAGATGGATTGGAAGCAAGTCTACTTCACTTAGGGACTTACTCTGGAATAAGTCTTCCAGTTTGAAAACCAGAAGCCCTCACCCCCGTCCCCTCTCCCAATTCTGGGCGAGGAGTGACTAGGGCGGAAGACGACTCCGTTGGGCGATAGTCTCCCTTTCCCTAGAGGTTTTGGAAGATTTTAACTAGAGAGAGTCCCTTAGAGTTAGCCGCGAAACATAGTCTCACCGTGCGGCGTATTCACGATGCGCGTCATGCCGCCACCGCCTTGCAAAACGGTATCACCCAGGTCTATACTTACGACCCCTTAGATTGGCGTGACTTCGTGTCGGACGGCATTGTTCTCGCCGGTCCGCCCTCTACAATGGCGCGACTTGCAACAAACCCATAAATCGAATTCCGTCCTTTTTGTCGGAAGAGCCATCATCTACCCAGATTCCAATATCAGGAAGAAAACGCATACTCAAATTGCGGTTCGAGATTCGAGTAGCATACTCCACGTTTCTCTAGTACAATTCAGATAGATAATCTCGCTCGTGTTGTGAAGGAAGATCAATATGAAAGTAGCGCTACCCTCCGCGCCTTATAGCGGATTGAAACACCAAGAGGAGCGGAGAACAGACCGCTCCTCTGTGGGATATGGAAAACTCATTCGCCGAAAGAGTTCTGTTCCTTCAAGGCGAGTTAGGGTGAGGTGTGTACCCATGCGGGACAACGGAGTGGAGATAATTGGATACGCTGGCGCGTGTGCAATAATTATAGCCTTTGTGTTAATGATGGTATGGGCAGTGAATAGACAAAACCCGAAGAGGTAAGCAACTATGGCTAATCTAACGCCGCACGTGCCTAATCAGCCCCCTCAACAGCCAATACAGCCTACGAATCGTAGTAGCGCTACCCTCCGCGGCTAATAGCGGATTGAAACTCTTCGCTTCCCTTTCGGCTTTCGCCTTCGCATTCTTCTCTTGTAGTACTGCCCTCCGCGACTAATAGCGGATTGAAACACCTGTGCCATGCCAACCTGAATACGCAATTCGCAAAGGCTCTGTAGTACTGCCCTCCGCGGCTAATAGCGGATTGAAACACGTACAGAAAGCGGGTTTCTAGGTGACAGGGAAAACGAGTTTATAGCACACCTTGACGGTTTGACGTGTAGCGTACAAAAAAAGGAGCGACACATTAGATGGATTCCTACGAACTTGTAATTCTCAGTGGAGAAGGTGAAAAGGTTTATGCACAGAATCTAGCAATTATTGTGAACTATGCTGGTAGAACGGGTTACATATTCAGCATAGGCAAAAAGAACACTTTGCTTGAGGAAGGTTGGGTATATGTGGGTGATACCATATTCCATGACCTTGCTGTACCCTATCCAGAAGAGGGAGGAGGAACACTGCCCGGCTTGACAAATGATACTTTCTTAGTAGGGGCGGTACGTGAAATGCAGAAGACACCTCACGATTGGGATAATATCCCCGTGAGAGAGTACAACCCTCGCTACGATAAGGACTTGACACAATACACGTAAACCGTGTACGTAGTACTGCCATTCGCGCCTTATAGCGGATTGAAACAGCGCACGGAGAGGCTGGCGCTAGTAGTTTGCGTGTTGGTAGGTTTGGTAGAGGGAGGATGCCTATATGGACAAGGTAATCATCGCAGAAGTGGGACTTGAAGGGGGCGGTTTGAAACTATGTGGATGCCAAAGCAATGGCGTATGGTTGTTCTGGCAGGAGGGTACGTCTATGGACATGGACGAGAATGACGATGAGGTTTGGCGTTCGTGGGCTACCGATCCAGTTCCAGCACTGGCTTTGGCGTTGCCCGAAAAATGGTGCGAGATGTACCCAATAAGAGTACACAAAGATTTTGTTGCGCCACTCCATCATGAGTATGTTCGTTGCCAAGACACACAAAATAGTGACGCTATGGAGCGACACCGCCACGAGAGTTGGCTAAAGGTATTCGCCGCTCAGAGATAAGATGCCTCCCCATGGTGAAACACTGCGTCTTGGATGCGTGAGTGATAGACAAAATGGGGTGACACGGGAGATGCCCCTACTCCTCCTCAAAGCCATGCGACTGGAACTTCAAGGTGCGGCAATTCTCGGTAACATCACGGACAACTTTATCGGGGATACCGTCAGGAACTTCCACCGAAATCTCAAGGGTAATCTGTGCGTTGGCATGGGTTAGCCCTGCTAGATGCTGAATAACCTCCTGATGGATAGTTCGCGCTAAACTGCTCATGCGGAGCGGGTCGAGCGTTATGGAACCGTGAAAGCGTCGGATTTGCGGAGGAGAAGCGGGAGAAGCGCCTTCGGGTGGGTCATCGAAGTAGAGCGTACCCTCTTGCCTGTCACGCAAAAGGCTGGCAGTTCCTGCGCTCGGCTTATAGGCGCTCTGAGGAGTCGCGTCCGTCGCGCTTACAGGCGCGGGTTTGTCGGCTTCCATCTGCCGTGCGGCGACATCGGGCTTTACGAGCAGTCCGCGTCCATCCGCGCCGAGTGTTATCAGACACCCCGCCTTTAGCCCCTGATACCTGCCCGCCGCTTCGTCATAGTGGTCGGCGTAGGCGAAGGTGTCGTGTTGCCATGTAGTCAGGTTTAGCCCATTCTGGATAGCGTCCAGCAAGACCCGACTGTCCTTAATGCGTTGGAGGTAGAGATACTGCGCGTAGTAGTCCAGCAGTTGGCGAATGCTCAGGTGGTTGTGTTCTCGCCAGAGTGTTTTGTCTAATTCGTGCCGCAGAGTGACTCCCGCGTACTCTGCCGTTAAAGCGCCATCTGAGCGTAATTTGCGGCTGGCGCGAACCGCCAAACCCTCAGTACCTTGCAGACGTATCTCCTCCCACACAATACCGTTGGACGTGTCGGGTTGCCCGGGTACGAGTAGCCAGTGGTAGGTTTCAGGGATACGCTGTCGCACCATGTCGTCGGTCTGCTCCCGCTTGCTTTTCGCCTGATTGGACTGGAAAGCGTCGAGGTTGAGCGTCTCCTTCTCCGTCTCAATAGACTTCCATGCGAGATACTGTCGTGTCGCGTCCTTGAGTTCGTCTAAGCGTGTCTGGTCGGGAGCGAGGAAGACGAGCGTGTTGCGGTGAATGCGGTTTCCCGTGTCGCGCTGTTCAAGGTACTGCGCGGAGGTAATTCGCGCCTTGCTGTTCGACGCGCCGCGAATGTGCGGGTGTTCTGGCGCAAGGATAACGAGACGCGCCTCTCTCGCTTCGCGGTCTGGTATCTCGCCAGAGGAGACGGGAGCGGCAAACACCGCATGAAAATCTCCTCGCTGTCGTGCGTCCTTCTGCTCTTCGCGCAGTCGCCGCTTTATCTCCTCCAAAACCTCGTCTTCGGTTCTGCGTTGCGCCCGCTCCAACGCCATGCGGGTCACGGAGGGCTGAGTCGAGTACCAGTAGCACCTGCCGTCAATGTAGAGGTGAGTGGCTTGGTCAGTAAGTCGGCGGAGTGCGTCCCCAAAAGTAGGTATACTCTCTCCCGCCTGAACGCAACCGAGTTTGATATGCCTATCCTCTAGCCCCTTATTCGAAGTGTGGAGCGTAGGGGCGGAGCCGAGATAGAGGGTTCGCGCCACGCGCCGACACGCGGAGTAGCGTCCCAGATTCGGGTTCTCGCGGTCAATCTGTTTCGGGAGGGCGTTCTCTCCATCCACATCTTTCTCTATAACGGGATCCCAGGGGTCGTCCATGTAGCGGGTGAGTTCGTAGCGCACCGAGTTCGCGCTAATGGGAACCGTCGCGGGGAGAATGAGGAGGCTACCGTCGTTCTGCTCCCACAGTTCGTGAATCACCGCCGCCATGAGACGCAAAACGCCGCGTGTGCGCTGGAACTTGTCGAGGCTACCCCAGTCCTGATAGAGCCTGTCGAACAGTTCGGGGTGGATGGGATAGGCAGCTCTCATTCTTCGTTCGTAGTCGGCGTCGCCGCAACCGAGAGGGAAGTCGGCGGAGTTGGCGCGGTACATCTCAATGAAAGCGCGAACCACCGCGTCGCGCTCCTTAAACTTCTGCGGGTCGGTTATATTCTGGAAGAGGCGACGGCGCACAATCTCGAAGCCCTCTTCCGAACTGGCGGGTCTCCACGCCGATTCGACGCGCCCGAAGGTGTTCTTGGGTCGCGATAGAGCCTCCTTACCGCCGTCGCCGCCTACCTCAATATCGGAGGGGGGGATGGAGGCGACAAGCAGAGCGCCCGGCACGGCTTTGACCGCCTCGGTGAGCGCCTGCGCGAAGGAGAGGTTCGCCTCAAAGGAGCCAGCGGGGAGCGTGACCTTGTCTTTTCCGTAGAGTTGGCGCACGAAGACAACCCATTCGTCTATGAGAATAAGGCAGGGCGACGCTTTGGTGAACAGTTCTCGCAGAACGGCGGAGCCGGGACTGACCCCCGCTTTGTCCGCGCTCTCCACAAGGCTGTATCCCTCCTTGCCGAGCAGTTGCCACGCCATCACGCCCCACATCGTGTTCGCATGAACGCCGTCCGGCATGACATGAGTCTGCGAAAGAGAGAGGTCGGTTCCCACGAGAACGGCGCGACGGGCGGCGGGAGGCTGTTTCACCTCCGCCTCTTCCAGTACGGGTTCGATACCGGAGAGGTCTTGCGCTCTCACTCCGCTGAAAAGATGCAAGAGGGCGAGCATGGAGTGGGTTTTGCCGCCGCCGAAGTTGGTCTGCAACTCCACTACGGGGTCGCCGCCCGTTCCGCCCAGCCGTCGCAATGCGCCGACGAGGAGCATTTTCAAGCCTTCGGTGAGGTAGGTTCTGCGATAGAATTCGATGGGGTCGCGATACTCGTCGCCGCCTTCGCCGCGATGCACCTGCCCCAAATCGGCGGCGAACTCCGCTTGCTGATAACGCCCCGAAGCCACGTCGGGGTGAGGCGTGACTATCTCGCGCCACGCCTTGAGACCGCCCAGCGGTTGCCCTTCTACAGAGGTGTTCGCGGCTTTGCGCGTCTCCTTACGCGCCGCCTCTTCAAAGCGGATACGGAGGAGTTCCTGCTTCTGCTTCTCCACCTCAAGGGCTTCGGGCGCGGAGATGGCTTTCAGGAGTCGCTCGGCACTATCGAGGGCGCGGTAGGCGTCGTCGGTGGAGAAATGCTCTTGATGCGCGTATTTGTTGCGCCATGTCCGCAGTTCGCTGATGATGCTTCGCTCGGCGTGTCCCAGCGTTTTGCCGAAGACGGCGTTCCACTGCTCCCACATAAGGAGGAGGAGCGCCGCGACATCAAGATGCGGCTGGTCGTCGTCACCCGTCCAGCGCGGTTCGTTGCGCCAGTTCGCAGTGACCTCCGGTATCCAGTATTTGCCGAGCGCGGCTTCCAGTTCTCGCTCTACGTAGGGGCGTAGCCCCGACTTGAGCGCGTCCATTCCCTTGCCGACTCGTTCCGCGTTGGTAAGCGCCATTCTAATTCTCGCTTTCTGCCCTCACCCCCAACCCCCTCTCCCAAGTTTGGGAGAAGGGGCGAATGCGCGGTACTCAAAAGTTTACCGCTTATAGGCGAAGGGGGTTACTGGTTCAAGGTGTCTTCAATGCACTGTAGAACTTTCTCCAAGTCTTGCTCTACCTCTTCGTTTCGGAACCGTATTACGCGGTAGCCGTAAGCCTCAAGCATTGTGGTGCGTTCCGCATCGTGCTCTTGTTGCAGATCGTGAATAGAACCGTCTACCTCTATCGCAAGTCTGTGCGAAGTGACGCAAAAGTCGAGGATAAACTTCCCTAGCGGGTGCTGACGGCGTATACGCCACTGACGGAATCGTGTCTCTCGCAAAGCCTGCCATAACGTCTGCTCGGCGGGAGTCATCTGTTTTCGGAGCCGTTCTGCCGATTCTTGCACTTGAGGGGAGACGCCGCGTATGCGCTTCGGTTTTTCCATGATTTGCCCTCTAGCCCTGCCCTCACCCCCAACCCCCTCTCCCAAGTTTGGGAGAAGGGGCGAATGCACGATATTGAAAGGTTTCCGCGTAACTAGCCCTCAACGTGCCTTAAAAGTTGTCAGAGAGAGTAGGGTTCTGCCCAACAGCCTAACCTTGCAGACAAGTCCTTCTCCCAGAATTGGGAGAGGGATGCCCGCAGGGCAGGGTGAGGGCTTCTAGTCACAACTCCCCCTCCGCAAAAAGTGCAGCGTGCGGCAGTGCGATATTCGGGTTGCTCGCCAGTTGCGTTATCTCCGACCAGGAGATGACGAGGCTGTTGTACGCCAGAGCCTCCTGCGCCCATCCCTTGCGTTCGCAGAGGCTGTAGAGCCGATAGGCGAGGTCGCGGGCGGGTTCCGCCTTCGCCCCCAGCGCCGCGCAGAGTCGCGCCGCGCCGCCCTCTCCCTGCTCCAGCAGAGCGCGAACCAGTTGCTGTGTACACTCCCAGACGGGGACGCGCTCGTCGGTTTGCGGGTTCCAGTTTGCGGGCAACTCCTCGCGCTTGAACAGGCGCACCTTGCCCGCCTTCGCCTCCAAAACTCCCGCCTCCGTTAATCCCTGAACGCTGGTTCCTTTGGCGCGGGCAAGCACGTCCGCCTCGCCAAACGCGCCCGGGTTCATGCCGTACTGCTCGAACCACGTAAGGCAGAAGCGGGTGTCGCCGTCGTAGTCGCCCTCGTCGGCGGAGAGGATGGTCGCCAACTCCTGATTGATGATTTGCAGGGCGGCGCGGACGCGAAGGGGTTTGCCGTCCGTCTCAATGACCTTGCTATAGCGGGAATAGACCGCCATGCCGGGCCCAATGGTGGCTTGCGCGAGGTCTACGGGGGCGATATTGCCGTGCATCATGTGGAGTAGCGCCTCTTCCAGTTCGCGGCGTAGAGCGTTGACGAACTCTCTGCGGGTGGCGATAGGGGCTTCTTCGGGACGGGGACGGCAGGCGAGTACGATGGAGGAGGCAAGGGCGTTACTGTCTCTTCCACGTGCCCGTGCGGCCATTTCTGTTCGCATGGGCCATGTCGATGTCGTCTGGAAACCTGCGTCTATCAGCCCTTGCAAAAACGTCTCCCAGCCTGTCGAGGCTACAGAATCGTCTATTCCCTCGTCTCCCTCTTCAGATTCGGACTGCTTGAAAGCGTAGAAGATAGTAACAGGATAGTCAGGATGAGTTGAGTGGCGCATATTGCCAAAAACGCCCTTTATTCCGTCCTCAAAGAACTTCCTAGATGCCTCCTTCCCGCCTTGCCGAAACGGGTCAGCAATCAACTCTTGCGCTTTGGGTACAAGCATAGTTCCGAAAAGGTTTGGATAAATACCTATAAGAGATTGCCGTAGCCAGACATAAAAGAAATCAGATAGGTCTGCGTAGGGAACATTGTCGTAGTATGGTGGGTCAGTTGAAAACATAAAGTTTCGGGCATTCTCGACAGATATATTTGCAGTTTGATTCTGAACTACTCCAGCACTATCAGCATCCAAAGCTACCAGTGCTTTGGTTAAAAATGAAAGACCGAATTCGTAGCCACCTGCACCATCTCCAAAAGCATTAGTTTCACCATAATCCCATACCATTGGAATCGCTTGTCGAGCAAATAGATGCCGTACTCTTTCATCGGTGTTTCCCCACCCACACAGCGAATTGCACATATCAGCCAGCTTACTCACGCCAAGAGCAAGGTAAGTCGCGACAGCATTGGCATAAATCGTAGCCTTCTCCGTTGTCAGCCCCGCGCCACCTCCATCCTGCTGAACCTGCTCCCGCGCTTCACCAACCAAATCGCTAAAGGTAGTCAGGGCGACAAGTTGGCGTTGTGTGAAAAGTTCGGCGTGGGTATTCATGCCGTATACCGTTGGAGTCATGTGTCGCGAATTCGGGACAAGTTCCGTTTCAGGCATCCACTCCGGCACGGCTTGCGCGGCAGTCGCCTCGTGTTCGGGAGTCGGCGCAAGGTAGATACGCCCCTTTTTACCCTCCGCCACTATCGCCATTAACTGCGCCCCCATGCGCTTCGCCTTGCCCTCGGCGCGTACATGGTCGAGCGGGACGGGCGATTCACAGCAGATGCAGACGGCTCCGCGCTTGCCTACGGTGGCTTCTCTCGGCTTTCCCGCGCCTGTCTTCACTGTAAAGCGAATCGTCTTCGCCACGTCATCAATCACAGGCTCCACCCACGCCGCCTTGCCCGCCTTTGTGGAGAGCGCAAACGAGCGAATGAGCGGCATCTGACAGCCGCAGGCGGGGTTGGGACACTTCACCGTTCGCGCCCATATCCACGCGATAACCGTCGCCTCGCCGCCTTCCGGCAGTTGCGCTTTCGGGTAGAGATTACCTATCCGCTTCTCCGCCTCGTCGCGCATCCACTTGCCGTAGTAGCGCACATCCTCCGCCAGCCCCGTCGCGCCCCGCCATGCGCCGGAGTGCGCCAGCCCTTGCCGCGAGTCGGGGTTGACGGGAGGCTGTCCCGCGAACTTTGGCGGTATTTCGATGAGGGCTTTCGTGATGAGAACCGCCACCGGATTCAGGTCGCTACCATGCGCCTCCAGTCCCAGGCGTTGCGCTTCGAGGGGGATGGAGCCGCCCCCGCAAAAGGGGTCGAGAACGGGGGGCGGGTTTCCGCCTGTGGATTTGAGGATTTCCGCTTTCGCCTCGTTCAACACGTCGGGGTTGTTACTGTTCTCCCACAACACGAGCCTCTCAATAATGCGAAACAGGCGTTGCCGCTCCGCGTCCTGCTCGGCTTCGGTGGGGAACTCTTCGGGCAGGGAGGAGGGGTCGTCTACCAGAGATGGAGGGTAGAGGGGTGTCCGTGCCGGATGGACTTTTCACGTGCGGAGGCTATGTTTATGGCTTCGAGAGGAAGCGCGACTTCGATTAGTTTTTTCTTCAATACGGAAACTCCTTGTTGGGCAGGGAAGCCCTCAACCCGCAACCCCTTCTCGCCCTCACCCTGCCCTGCGGGCATCCCTCTCCCAAGTTTGGGAGAAGGACTTGTCTGCAAGGTG
>JAPLCR010000334.1 GCA_026392135.1 Armatimonadota bacterium | reverse complement strand
CTTATTTGTCAAGTGGTTTTTTCACCAGTTTCTTAAAAACTTCCTGCAAATTAGAGTTGCTACCTCGTGACAACTATGCAATTGCTTGCAAAATAGTTTTGTTTTCAGGAAACGGTTTATGCGCCGGCAAGTTGGCGTAATCCTTGTACACTTTGCTCTAGTACATCGAGAGTATAGTCTAGTGATTCCATAGTGGTTTCACGCCCTAGCGTAAGGCGTACTGCTCCGCGTGCAAGGTCGCGCGAAACTCCTAACGCCTTCAAAACGTGGGAAGGCTCCATAGATCCTGTACTACACGCGGAGCCTGCAGATGCACAGATTCGAGCGGCATCTAGTGCCAAAAGAGTTACCTCACCCTGTACTCCCTCGATGCAGATGCTGATGTTGTTTGGGAGGCGGTGCGTGCGTGAGCCGTTCACGGTGACTCCGGGTATTGTGTTCACCAGTTTTGCGATAAATACATCTCGCAGTGTGGTTAGGCGTTTGCCTTCGCTTTCCATGCGTTCACGCGCTAACTCTGTAGCCTTACCTAGTCCTACGATTCCGGGTACGTTCAAAGTTCCTGAACGGTAACCTCTTTCTTGTCCGCCTCCCTCCATAAATCGGTTGGCTTTGGTTCCGCGCCGTACATAGAGGAATCCGATGCCTTTTGGTCCGTGTAGCTTGTGTGCGCTCACGCTTAGGAGGTCTATCTTTTGTTCGCGGACATCGATGGGAATTTTGCCAAAGGTTTGTACTGCGTCGGTGTGAAACAGGGTACCGTTTTGGCGGCAAATGGCTCCGATTTCACCGATAGGCTGGATGGTTCCGATTTCGTTGTTGGCGTGCATAATGGAGACGAGAATCGTATCGGGGCGCAGGTGGTGTTTTAGGTATTCGGGAGAGACGCGCCCATCGGAATCGATAGGGAGAATGTCTAACTGGTAGCCGCTGTGTGCGAGGGTCTCCATCGGTTCGAGGACGGCGTGATGCTCTATGGCGGAGGTAATGAGGTGCTTACCTTTTTCTTGGTAGGCGGAGGCTATCCCCTTTATGGCGGCGTTGTCGGCTTCTGTGCCGCCAGAGGTGAAGACAATTTCGTCAGGGGATGCGTTAATCATGTCTGCCACGACTTCGCGAGCGTGGTCTACTGCCTCGCGTGCCATCATTCCCACGCTGTAGAGGGTGGCAGGGTTGCCATAGGCAGAGAGGAAGTAGGGAAGCATAGCCTCTACCACTGCGGGGTCTACGGCGGTGGTCGCGGCGTTATCTAGGTAAACAGGGTATTCCATGGTTCTCCAAAATAGGGTCTCGGTTGAATGGGATATTCTACACCTGACCTGCTGATTCCTTCTCTACATTATCGCATTCTAGCGGATATAATTCAAGAGAAAAGAGAGACCTTTTACTGATTCCAGCCCAAGCGCCCATTAATGGAGATGCTGTAGGTGGCGGTTCGAGTCGCCATTGCGTAGGTTGCCCAGATTGCTTCCGCGCAGAATTCAGCGAGAATAATGCCGATGGCAATTTCGTGAAGCTTGTTGTGCCCTTTCAAGCCGTAGTATCGCTCCATGAACAGCTTGATTATCCAGACGACGATAAGCCCTGCCCAGAAGTAGTCTAGCCCGAAGTTCATGGCGAGTGCGTAGCCCGCAGGGTGTAGAGGGAAGCCGGGTACGCGGAAGCGGATAAAGTCTAGTAGTAGTACAAAGGCGAAGCCGATAAAGACAAACGCAATTGCGACTGGATTGGGTCCTCGGTGCTGTTCTATGAACGTGGTTGCGACCCATGCGGTGTCGCCTCCTGCGCTGGGAGCTGCCCACCGGTATCCTTTGTAGATATAGAATAGGTGCCCCATAACACTGCCAATGACGACGGCGAGCATGATTGCTAGGAACAGTGCGCGTTGAGAGATTTTCGCTGTTTCGCCCATCTTCATGGCTTCGAGCTGATGTGGCATAGGGTGGGTTCGGTGAATGCGGTTGTAGATAAAGAAGGTTGTAACTAGGCGGCTGATTCCTGCTTCGGAGATACCTCGTGTTCCTACAAAGTCTACCAGTAGCTGATTAGGTCCCATAAACGCCATTTCGTGCGAGGGTGCGCCAATCTGTGCGCGGAGCCTTGTGAGTGCGACGCTGAACATTAGAAAAAGGACGGTTGAAAAGGCGGTCATCCAGAAAGGTATACCTAGTGCTGTTGTTAAGATACTCAGTGCGATAAGGCTTGCGGCTAGACCCATAAACGCAAATCGGTGCGGAACGCCTCTGTCGCCTTTGGGATGCCCTTTGCGAATCTGTTGCCAAACCTCTTTGAGATAGCCCCGTGCTACCCAGACAGAGGTGGCGAATATCGCGAGGAATGCCCCCCACGACTGTTCGCTGAAGTACGGAGGGGAGGGAACTAGCCCGCCGCCGCCGAATGTACCCGCGCTGTCTACATAGCCCATGGAGAATGTGAATACCTGCATACCTTTGCGAAAGAAAAAGAAGAATATACAGGAGAAGAGTAGATCAGTGGGCATAAAAAACCCTATGACTGCCATATAGGGGAACACGCCGATAGGAGTCCAGCCAACGGCGTTCAGGGGCGGATTTGGAAATAGGAGGGCTAAATCGCTGATGAATCGGACGATTATGAGGGGTACGCTTGGGTAGACAAAGTGGAGACCGTTGATGTTGTCTATTACAAACATGGTAATGAAGGGAATGTAGAAGGTAGGCTTTTTCCATATTTTCGACTGCCCTACACCTATCTTGGCAATCTCCATTGGGACTTGAATGATAGGGAATGCGAGTTTTTCGCGATTTGCCCATTCATCTCGAAAAAGGCTGTTGATGCAGAGCATGGCAAGGCAGACCAGCGAGACGAGCAGAGTCCATGCACCGATATAACGCCACCAGAGCGGAAGTTTTGTGAGGAAGTAGGAGCCGCCAAAGCCTCCATTACGATAGTCTTCAAACTGGTCGGCGAGGCGTACTGGTATAAAAAACCAGTCGCTAATATAGGGGTTGATATATTTATCGAAGCGCGTGTCGCCGGAGCGGTAGAGGGCGTAGGAGTGGATGTAGGGATTGATAACCGACATCCACTCGGCGCAGATAGCGCAGAGTACGGTGTGCATTCCATAGAATATTATGAGGTCGCCCATAGAGAGGGAGAGGCGGGGTGCGAATTTTCTTAGGAGCAGGTTGATACCTGCCATCAGGAGGGTCATCATAACAGGGGGAACCATGAGGGAGAAGATTACATCTACCCCTTGGTCGACTGCCCAGAACGCTGTGATAGGTGAGAAGAGTAGTGCCCACAAGACAGCACGAAAGCGAATCCACTCTCCTGCCGACTCTGCTACTGGGCTGTTGTTTGCTTCTAGGGTACTCGTAATATCGTTTGGGATGTTTGGTGAAGTCGCCATTTTTGTGCCCCTCTCCTTTGCATACTCTATTATGTTATAAACGCACGGGTTTTCGATTAGTTGTACTCTCTACACCAAAGAAAAATTGCCCTTTTAGAGAGATCACCTGAAAATGCCGTGTATATCTGTATCCTTTCGCAAAAGACGGTCATCTACACTATACTTTGAGGAGGGGCGAATAGCCCCTCCTCTTTTATCTGTTTTCTAGATTATCGCGCTGTAGCCTGATTAGATATGCCCCATTTTACCGCTTCGATAGTCGCTGAGTGCCTGCACTATCTCCTGCTGGGTATTCATCACAAAGGGACCGTAAGCGGTTACAGGCTCTTGTATAGGCTGACCACTTAACACCAGAACGACACTCTCCTTAACGGCGGAGAGGGACACTTCTTCGCCTTCGCTTTCAAACAGCGCGAGGTCTTTGGTTAGGACGTGGGCGGTCTCATTCACCCACGCCTCTCCTTTTAGGACGAAGAGTGCCATCATAGAGCCGGCAGGAACGCGCAACGTGGTGCTGCCTCCGGCATTTAGGCGTAAATCCCAGAGGTTCACAGGAGTGAAGGTCTTCGCGGGACCTTGTGTCTGTTCAAACTGCCCTGCGATAACACGTACCAACCCTGCACCGTCATCGAGGCTTATTTCAGGTATTTGGCTTTTGGTAAGTGTCTGGTAGCCCGGCGACGACATCTTGTCTTTCGCAGGCAGGTTTACCCAGAGTTGTACCATCTCTAGCCAACCTCCTTTTTGCGTAAAGGCTTCGGAGTATTTCTCCTCATGTACCACCCCGCTTCCTGCTGTCATCCACTGCACTTCACCGGATCCGATGCGCCCGTGATTGCCGCCCGAAGCTCGATGCTCTAGCTCTCCTTGATAGACCACCGTGACGGTCTCAAAGCCTCTGTGCGGGTGTTCGTCTACCCCGCGTGGTGTTAGTGAGGGCTCTACAAGGTATGGCTCAGCGTAGTCTAGCAGAAGAAACGGGCTGACCGCTTCGCCGAATTGATGATGCGAGAGTGCGGTACTTACCGGGAGACCGTCGCCTACCCAGTGTACCGGCGGACTTTTGTGGACGCTTGCAAGGCTTTTGATATTTTTGCTCATTTTTTCTTTTTCTTAAACAGAGTGCGGTATCTCAAAAAGAGATTAGGGGTACTACACTATACGCAAAAAACCCCCTGCCCGTTAGCAGGCAGGGGGTTCAAGAAGCGGAAGAGGGCTAAGGACGACCTACGTTGGAGCCCTTGTCTGCGACTTTCTTGACGGGTTTAGGGAGGTCTTTTGTGACCTCTTGTAGTGCATCCTTAACGGACTTACCCTTCAGTACTGAGCGCAGGAAGGAGGTTGCGGTGTTTAGCTGAATGTCACCTGCTCTATCTCTAAAGCCCTTCCAAGTTTCTGTCTGCTCTAGTGTTACATCGGGAAGTACGCCGCCTGTATTGGGGATACGGTTCCCATCGTCATCGTGCTTGTAGTTGATGTCTACTTTCTTTGGTGGGAAGTAGAGAGCGGTTGTGAGACGCAGAGCGGAATCGTCGGGTAGGGGGTAGAGTGTCTGTACACGCCCTTTGCCATACGTGCGCTCACCGAAGAGCATTCCCACGCCGTAGTCTTTAATCGCGCCCGAAACAATTTCGGATGCGGAGGCACTTCCTTCGTTGACGACCAGTGCCAGCGGGATATTGTCTAATAGGTAGTCGGCACTACGTAGCCTGTGCTGCTTATTTACGCCCGACCCTTCGCGGATATGCACCACAACGTTGTTCAGATCGGGTTGCGAATCACGTTGAATAAACATACTTGCTACATGAATTGCGGTGTCTAGAAGCCCGCCTGGATTGCCTCGTAGGTCGAAAACCAGTCCCTTCATGCCCTGTTTTTTGAGGTCGTTGAAGGCAAGCGTCAGCTGTTCAACACTTTTTTCATTGAACTCGGTGAGGCGAATATAGCCTATTTTGGCATCCGTGTCTTGCATATAGTGCTTGACGACGGGGGCTTCGACTCGAGCGCGAGTGATGGTGAAGGTCTTCTCTTGTTTGTTACGAAGTACGGTGATATGAACTTGTGTTCCGGCTTTCCCTTTGATGAGCTTGACCACTTCGTTGATGTTTTTGCCGAGTGTTGGCTGACTCTCTACGCGGACGATAATATCATCGGGCTTCAGCCCTGCGTTTTCGGCGGGGCTGTTCTCAAACGGCTCTACTACTTTGACTTCGGCTCCCTCTTGCTGTAGTTGCGCCCCAATGCCTTCAAAGTTGCCTCGCGTTGTAGACTGCATCTGCGTCCACTCATCCGGGTCTAGGAATCCTGTGAAGGGGTCTTTAAGGCTAAACAACATCCCGCGAATCGCTTCGTAGGTGAGTTTGCGTTTCTCTTTAGCATCTACGGTTTTGCCATAGTAGCTTTTTTGGATAAGCGCAAGCGCGGTCTTATAGTCTTCTACGGGGTCTGCTTTGGAGGGCAGGTTTTCGTCGGAGTTGGTTGTGGGGGTTTTTACGCCTGTGTCGTCGTCTTGCGCGATGACAGTACGTGCCGACGGCACAACACGTAGTACATTACCACTTGCATAGCCGAGCAGGACGGAGCCGAAGCCGAGTGCCGCCACAAGCGGAACAATGGTTTGTACTCCACCCAAAAAACCTTTTGACTTACTAGGTATCATACTGGGAACCCCCAATCTTGTTGTCGTAATCCTGTAGAGAGTGCCTATCCGCCAAGTGCGGAGACTGCCTGATCAAGTGCGTTGTCGCCCGCGCTAACATCGGGTTGAATGCCGTTTGTCCACTGTGTGCCGGCTGTAGTAAGGAAGTGTGCTGTTGTCAACTCTGCACCAGTTCCGTTTTTGAAGAAAGTGAGGAGTTGAAGCACAGGGTCGCCGAAGGTACGTCCCCCAATTATTTTTATTTTGCGCGTATCGTGGAGGGTAGAGGCGACAAACTCGGCAATATTGGAGGTTCCTTTATCTACTAACACGATGTAGGGAGCCTTGATACCGGAGCCGTTTCCACCAATCTTCAATGGTTCGCGCACGTTGGGCTTTCTCTCTAGCTGCGCGGTGGCGGTTCCTAGAAGGTCGGCGAGAAGTGTTTTGGCAGACTGGAAGCTGTTGACATCGCCATTATCGGAGGTCACTCCGCCGGGGTTCTGTCGTAAATCGATAACAATACCTTTGGTTGCTTGCGCTTGTAGGGTTTTGAGTGCCTGCTCAAAAGCGGTAGTCGCTTTTCCGTTGAACTGTACAACGCGAAGGTAGCCGACTTTGCCTATCATCTTAGACTGTACGGGGTCTACTACTGTTTTTGCTGTTGTAATGGTGATCGGAACCTGCTTGCCTTCACGGTCGACTTTCAGGTTCAGCGTGGCTCCCACTCCGGTGGTCAGTTGTAGGAGTGCTTTTGGTAGCGTGTAGGCGAGGCGGTATTTTTCTACCAAAATTTTCAGCTCTTCGCGCTTCTGGGCATCCGTGTTGTTGGTTTTACGGATAATTTTATCAATGTCTACGTTAATTCCGTAGGTAATGACTCCATGTCCGTTGATGTCCATCACGTTATCGCCGCTTTTCAGTCCCGCTTTTTCGGCAGGGCTACCAGGCATTACAGAGACGACGGTGAGGTTTTGATAGTCTACGGTCTCTTTTTTGAGGCGCGTGTACTGGATGACTGCACCTACGCCCTCAAAGTTACCCTGTAGTGCATTCGTGCGCGTCTGGCGCATCTTCACATCTAGGTAGTTGGAGCGCGGATCGTTGAGGGAGGCAAACATTCGGTTGAGGGAGCCGTTACTGACACGGGCATCGCTGAAGGTTTCGTCTACAAATTTTGCTTTGACGGCTTCGAGTATCTCTTCGTACATTAACTCTGGGCTGACGGTTCCTTGCCCTTCACCACCCCCAAAGCCGACGAGTGAAGCACTCTGGCTTCCTCGTAGTAGGTTTTCAAGGCGATTGTGTAGCGAACTTTTGTCGTGCGACCTCTGTGCTTTGATAGACCGCCCCCAAAAGAATAGCCCGATGAGAAAGACCGGAACTACCCAAAGAAGAGCTGTTTTACGACCGGATTGTGACACGGTGTACCTCCGTAGCGACCGTTTAGAAAATGACCTGTTTACAGAAGGGTTAGGAACTCCCTTTTATAGAGACGGTATTTCGCCTCGAAAAGTTAGCCCTATTTTACCTCTAATGTACATTATACAGTGGAAAGGCATCCACCGCAAGTGCCCTTCTATGTGTAATGGTTCAGGAATAGGAGGAGATTTCGTAGTTTACGCTTCCGTATCCCTTGAAAACGGAATATTCTAACCAGAGAGAGTTCCTAAGCGAAGGCTTGAGCGTTACCGCACTGGAATTATCAACTCAGCCTCTGGTGAAGCCGCTACTACCAGTTCGGCACTACTTTCCAGATAGTCTTTAGGCTCTGGACGTAGGTAAGGGACGACCCCCAAACTGCCATCGGCATACACTTTGAAATATCCAAACCCAAAAGTACGACCACCTGCCGGATTCCAACCTTTTTCTAGCTGACTGCCCCCGTTTCCGAACGTCACTTGCTTCAACCCCAGCTCACCTATCGCTGTAATGTCGAAAGCGTGTACGTGGGCACAAATATAAGCACGTACTTTCGAGCGTGCTTTCAGAATATCAATCATTGGAGCCGCACACTCAGCATCTATAGGTGCTTCGCCCTTGGCACTGCTGGGTGCTATAAGGTTTCGGTGTCCCATAACTACCACACACTTGATACGGCGGTTTTTCTCTGCGCCGTCAAGGTCTTTTTTTAGCCAGTGTACCGGAATCATACCAATTTTCGTTTCGCCGGTCTGCGGGTCTTTTGTGGTGACGCGAGTATCTGTATTCAGCACAACAAAGTGTACCGAACCCCGGTTAAAAGAGAATGAGAGTGCTCTTTGGTCGGATACCAGATTATCCTCTGGAGAGTTTTTGGGGGTGGGACCACTGGTACGAGCAGGAATGAGACCCGTAGGTTTAACGAGAGTGCCCCAAATAGCATCTGCTGAGGGGTTGGGGAGTTTAAGTTCTCCCACTTTGCGGTTTAGCTCATGGTTGCCGGTGATGACGACGTATTTCGTCTTTGGTGAACGTGGAAACGACTTCACAATATCTATCCACGCTGTCATTTGAGAGTGAAGCGTCTCCCCATTGTCGTCCGCATACCCCATCACAAGATCGCCGCCAAAGAAGAGCAACGCAGGAGAGAGCCGAGCAATATCAGTAAGGTTCTGCCTGAGTTGAGGCACGTTGGCGGAGCTAGGGTTCTCTTTACGCGTCTTTTCCCAATCTTTGGCATCTATACGGTTACAACCAAAGAATGCGAATGTTAGGGCGATTTTCCGCTCTTTTTGTACGCTGAATGCGGCAGACGCTACGACTACTTGGACAGTCGCTAAAAAAGCAAAAGTTAGTGTCCTTTTTAGGCTTATACGATACATAGAGGTCTTTTGCTCCCTAAAGAAAAAACTGGAGGACGCTACAAGTTTGTTTCGCCCTCTAGCTCTTTATTATACTCGATTTGAACGTGGAACAGCCTAATTACAAGGTGCGCCGAGCGGAGAGTCTTGGTAAGGAGTTGGATACCACCTGTCGCCCCAAAGATACTCTGTAGGATTGAGCGTCTGCTCAAGTCTCTGCCACTTCGCATGACCATCGAAGAAGCTGTAGTTCGCGCCAAGAGAGTGTCTATCCCACTGAACGCGGATAACTTCGGGAGTCTTGTCGCTAGCCTTCAACAGCCCAGCCTCTGCCTCCTCTTTGGTGGTTAAGCGGTAGTCGTCTCCGGGGCAAATCTGTCCGCTTCCTTTGCTTGTGCCGTGTGCGTTGCTAGTTGCGACGAATCCGCTTACGCCCTTCCACTTACCAACAATCGCACCGCTTTTCAGTATGTTTCGGCGTTCCGCCAGTACAATCAGGCTTGCAGGTTTCTCAAAGGCGGCTTCGCTTGCAGGAAGCCAGTCGTGAGCGGGAATAGCGTTGTAGTTATTGACGTAGGAGAAGAGAGGGGCTTGACCGTCACAGTTCACACCGGGCTGACCGCCTGCCGCACAAGGGATGTTCGGTGTTACAGGGTTGGCATCGGAGGGACAGGCGAAAATCTGAAGGTTCTTGATGTAGGGCTGTGTGACGTAAGACCAGTGGACTTTGTACGTGGGGATTTCGTAGGTGGTCTGCATCAACTTTCCATCGTAGTCTTGGCTGTACATATTGAGCGCAAGACCCAACTGCTTCATGTTGGAGAGGCAGGATCCAGCGCGGGCTTTTTCGCGGGCTTGTGCGAAGACAGGGAACAGGATCGCGGCGAGTATCGCTATAATGGCGATAACTACGAGAAGCTCAATGAGGGTAAATGCGGAACGTTTTCTCATACTAGGTAACTCCTTAGGTGAGGCGTTCTCACTCCTAAGACGTTACTCTCTACCCCACACTCGCCATCTGCACTACCAGCTCTTGAGCTAGTTCGAGATTGTTCTTCACTCTCTCTAGCGTGGGGTCTTGTTGAAGTGCCATGTTATAGCAGGCGACAGCGGCGGCGTAGTCTTTCGTCTGAAAGTAGCAGTTGCCCAGTGTGAAGAAACCACTGGTGCGGTCAGGCTCCACCTCCAGCCCCGCGATATAGGTCTCCGCCGCTTTCGCGTAGAAGCCCATCTGATAGAGAAGGTCTCCTGCGTTAAAGTAGGCGTTGCCGTACCGCGGGTCTATGTGTATCGCCTCCGCGTAAGCGTCTATCGCCTCTGCATTTGCGCCCAGTGCCGCGTAAACACGCCCCAAACTGACATGAACCTCCGGTGCATAGGGGGCGAGGCGGCGCATACTCTCCAGTGCCTCTCGTGCCTCCTCGTATAGCCCCAGCGATTCGCAACAGGTCGCCCATTTCGACTGCGCGTCGTAGTTTACCTGATTCTCTTGTGCGAATTGACGAATGAAGGGGAGTGCAGAAGCCCAGTTTTTCGTCATAGTATAGATACGAAGCAGTTCGCGTTGCGCGTCGGAGTGAGAAGGGTAGAGGCGTAGGGTCTCCTCTAGTACTGGTGTCGCCTTATCGAAACACTCCTCATGGAAGTAGGTCATCGCGAGCAGGAAGCGTGCGTCGTGCATATTCGGCTGTACTTCGAGGGCTTTTTCGCACCACATTCGTGCCTCGGCAAATCGGTTCTGCCCTGTAAGTGCAAGTGCTAAGCCGTACCATGTCTTGAATGTTCCAACACCTGCATCACCCGATTCGGAGTAGAGGTCACGTTTTTGCGTCAATTCTATGGCTTTGTAGAAAGCCTGCTCCGAAGCCACGTAGTCCTTCATCAACATGGAGCAGTAGCCGCGTGCAAACTCAATACCGGGATGCTGTATTCCAAGTGTATCGGCGCGGGAACACCAGTAGAGTCCCTCTTCTGAGCGCCCAAGTCTGTGCAATGAGGTAGCCAACTCAGTAAAGAGTGAGAGTGTGAACTCTTCAGCGGGGTCGGCAGTCTCCGCCGCAATAGCGAGGTAGTGCGCCGCGTTCTCAACATCGTTTGCTGTGAAGTATGCGTTACCCAAATTGAAGAGGTGGAACTGGCGAAAACCCTCGTCAGGACACTCTTCCACCTCACGTTGCAGCATACGAATAAACCGCTCGTGCTTGTTGCGAGAAGACATAACCTCTCCCGCATAACCAAAGTGATCTATTATCATATTATCGCGTTTGTGGTAGGTGAAGCCCAAGGCTTGCAACGAACGCAGGTTCTGCTCATGAATACGCCCCTCAAACTGAACGCCCGGCAGTCGACGGAAGAGGCGGCAGGCATGGTGTATTGCCATCTCTGAGCCTTCGCGCCGCTCTGGTGCAGTAAGCCAGTTACGGAACATCATCATAAACGCGCCCACGTCGGGAGTTGCACTCTCCATCACTTCACGGATAAGGCTACGGCTTTCGGGGGCTATCTCCTCATCTGCGTCCAGCCAGAGTGCCCAGTCGCCTGTAGCATGGGCAAGTGAGATGTTACGCGCCTCCGAGAAGTCGTCTTTCCACTCATGGTGAATAACCTTCGCGCCAAACGACTCTGCTATCTCAACTGTTCTATCTGTGGAGCCAGTATCCACAATAATCATCTCATCTACCACATCCTGACAACTCTCCAGGCACCCTCTCAAGAAACGCTCTTCGTTTTTCACAATCATACAGAGAGAGAGGCGTGCTCGTTTTTTGTTGAAAGTGGTCTGTACAACGGCTTTGACCTCCGTTTGACCGGACTTGCTGTTGAGTATCGCTTTTGCAACGTGATATCGCGCCATCAGCTCTTTATATTCGGGGTCTTGTTTCGCCTTGAGGCGCTGTTTGTCGGGGTATCGGCGCAGTACTTTGCGTGCCAACTGTAGAACCCCTTCGCCTACTCGTTCCACTGTCCGGCGAATATCGGGGTTGTCGCGGGCAAAGTCCAATGCTTGCAGGGCAAACTCTAACGCCTTCACAAATTCGCCGCTTTCCAACAGAATAAACGCCATATTGTGATGGAAGTCGCGTGGGCGAGGAGAGAGGGAAATTCCCTTCTCAAAGAGCGCAACAGCACTCTCAAAGTCGCCGCAACGGAAGCTGACTACGCCAAGCGCGTTGATAATATCCCAGTCATCTGGGCGTTCCTCAAGGCAGGCACTCAGAGCCGTCCGTGCCTCTTCCCACTTTCCCAAACGGGCTTCGGCAAGCGCATTCTGCTTCCTTTGCTCATAACCATCTGGTTGTGCTAGACCTATCTGCAACCCGATTCCCACGTTTCCCAGCCCCATTGGAAGGGCAAAGGAGGAGAGAGAGACAGGGTTATCTATGAGATGTCCTACACGCTCCGTAACCGCCTCCGCCGCGTGTGCCCAAGTATGCTTGCCCGCCATATCTTCAGCAGCGCGTTGTCCTTTTGCACTCGCCTCATCGCGATTCGCAATAACGTGGCGCATCAGCTCGGTCAGGAGAGGTCTATCGGGTTCTGCCCAGAAGGGATAGGAGACCGTCTCCATATCACCCACCCGCTTATCGCTGAGGTGCTGAATTCGCGAAGGAATTTGGTAAGAGTTTGCGGGAGTGGCGAAATCGAGGGCAGAGCCATACTGGGTTAAAATAGTTGGCTTTCCACACGCCATTGCCTCTGCAATCGGCAGTCCGTAGCCCTCTCCGCGATAAGGGTGTACAAGGCAATCACAAGCAGCATAGAGAGAAGCAATCTCTGCCTCCGTCATCTCATCGGTAAGATAGACGATATTCGCGCCGCCGGGTTTGGCTTGCAAGGCGCGTACGAGTGTGTTCATGCCCTGATTCGCGTAGAAGGAGGTGGTTCCAAAGTCCTTGATGATGAGGGTGACGTTATCTCGCGCCGTAAACCCCCTGTCATAAGCGTCCAGAAGCACATCTATACCTTTACGGGGAATAGTTCCACCCACAAAAAGGAAGGTATAGGTGTCGGGCTTAATGTGGCGCGTCAATGGGTTTTCGCTAAAGTCGTAGGGCTTAACTCCCGTGTGGAAGACGTTTGGATTTATACCAAGAGGTATTACAGAGACACGCTCTTCTGGCACGCCGCCCTGTACGAAGCACTGTTTTACCCAGTTTGTGGAGACCCATGTCTCTGAGGCACTACGCTCAATACCTTTCACCCACGCGGTGGGAATAGAACCAAACTCCCAGTGTTGGAAGAGGACAAACTGCCCTTTATCGGGCGCAGAGAACTCTGGGGGCCAGCGGTGACGAACCGTGAGCTGAACGTCTTTTGGTACAACACCATGACGCTCCACAAGAGGCGCAAACCGTGCTACCGCCGTGGGGTCGAAGGTATCTGGCTCATAGGGCACGATTCCGAGGTCGAATTGACGGCGGAAACGTTCGTTCTCTAAAAGCGCGAGGTTTAGCTCGCGGTTGACCAACGCAAGACTATGGTGTACAAAAAAGGAACCGTGCCAAAGGAGTCCTTTTTTGGCTCCTGCAATTTTGAGACCCATTGCTCTTTCTCCCTTTGAGGCTCTTTACCTCACCCTCACCTTTTGCCCTCAGCTCGTACAGGTTCCTCTCCACTCTTCCACTGTCAGAAGCGGTTTCTGGAGGTTCTCTACGAGCTCCTTACAGAGCGGTGGGAGGGTTGGCGTGATAAAACAGGCTTGAGCGATAAACATCACTTTCCATAAATCGTCGGAATTCATCGGCTGATTCAACAGGGTTATTCTTGGAAGGGCGTGAGTTCGCAGGCGTAGATCCTCCAAAAGGTAGTTTTGAAGTGCAGCGAGCAGGGTTTGTGTATTCGGATAGAGGAGTGGGTCGGCACGAAGCATAAGAACCGCAGGGTCATTGGAACGATAGCGTAGCGTGAAGAGGCGCACTATCTCCTGCCACTCGGAAGGATTATTCCAATCAGGAAAAGCAAGAAAGCACTCTAGCCCTGCCACGCCGCTCCCTTGCCGCATCTGTACAACTGCCTGCTGGCGAAGTCGTTTCGCTTTGAGGCACTGATCGGCATAGAAAGGAGAGCCTTTCAGTATTGAGATTAGCTCATCCAAAAGTGTTACCGCTTCCTGTGGATAAGAGAGATCACAGTAGAGTTGTGCTAGCTCCTCCCATCCCTGCATATCGAACGGAGCAAACAGTATCTGTTTTTTGTAGAAGTCCACCGCCTTGTTCACAAAACCAGAGGCGCGTAAAGCCCGCGCCATTTGGTAATAGGCTGCCGAATTTTCAGGAGCGTGTTCTACTGCGAGACTCGCCCACTCAACTGCCTTCTGATAGTCTGCCCTATGGTATGCTCTCTCTGCTAAGGCAAGCGCAAGGCGCGAAATCAGGAGGGGCACAAAGGCATTCCGCCACTCCACGCTATCAGGAAGGTGCTTGCCGTGTACGCGCTCCATCGCTACCAACGAGTAGTCGTAGAGGCGCGGGAATAACATCCCATCCCCTACTATCGCATCAGACGATTTGGATTGTAGTTGGCGAATACTCTCCTCAGTGTAGTATATCCCCATCTCCTCCGTGCCTCCCATAAGTAGCAACATCCCAAGATTGGCGTGTGCGAGGGTGTTTTCGGGATGCAGCTGTATCGCCCGTTGGAACTGGGGTATCGCCTCGTTCCAGAGGCGGCTCTTTTCAGCAGAGGAGGAGGTTACCTGCCCTGCTATTGCTCTTGAAGAGCCTTCAATGCTCGCAATGATAGACTGGTCTATAGGAGATTGCGCCTCCAACTGCGCTCTATTTAGGAGGGCATGGAGGTTATACGCGAGGTTTGGCTCGTAGCAGGTCAACCAGTGAATGGCGTGCTGACGAGCAGAGTAGGCACGTTTGCGGGGCGTAGTTCGGCTGTGAAGATGCTCTTCGATTTTGTTGAGAACGTCCGTAAAGTGATGAGAATAGGAGTGTGCCTGAACCTCCTTAGTTCCATTCTGCGCGATGCGTTCGCGTTCTGCCTGATTTTCTGGCGCAAGGTAGTAGTCCAGTAGCTCCTCTAGGTCGTCGTCTCCGTAAAGGGCGCAGTGTTTCCTGTCCTGAAAGACGCAGTCTACTTCTGCGTTACCCCGCTCATAAAAGAGCATGGCTCCACAAGCGGG
>JAPLCR010000133.1 GCA_026392135.1 Armatimonadota bacterium | reverse complement strand
TACAGGCGATGTCGTTCATATTGACGCTTTTGTCATCAAGTATCTTCTCCATTGTGTTGATATTGAGTTTATACTGAACATCCTTCACAATACAGCGTACATCCCGTGTGGTGTGCTTGACGGCGTACTTTCCATTGATAACGAGCGGTCTCTCATTCATCCAACAGACCATAATCTCAACCTCTTGAGCGACGTTAGGGCTATCGTCCACCCCGACTATCGTATCCCCTCGGCTAATGTCGATATCGTCCTCAAGAGTAAGGGTGACAGACATGGGCGCAAAAGCCTCTTCCAGTGCCTCCCCGCTAAAGTCCACAGAGTGGATGCGCGATGTCTGCCCAGAAGGAAGAACCTTCACCGCATCGCCCGGCTGAAAGCGTCCGCCTACAATCCTCCCCGCATAGCCGCGGTAGTCGTGGTGTTCACTAGACTGCGGGCGAATCACATACTGCACAGGAAACCTTGCATCCTCTAGATTCAGGTCGCTACTGATAGGTATGCTCTCCAGTAGCGAGAGTAGCGTGGGTCCCGAATACCAGTCCATACTCTTACTCGCATCTACCACATTGTCGCCAAGCAGTGCGCTGATGGGTAGAAATCGGACATCTCTTATCTCTGTCTGTGCGGAGAACGCCTCAAAATCCCGACAAATCCGCTCAAAAACCTCTCTCTCAAAGCCCACTAAATCCATCTTGTTCACACAAACAACGACGTGGGGTATTCGGAGAAGGGAGGCGATAATAGCGTGACGGCAGGTCTGTTCAACCACCCCGTTTCGCGCATCTACCAGAATAATGGCAAGGTTCGCAGTAGAGGCTCCTGTAACCATGTTTCGGGTGTACTGAATGTGACCGGGGGTGTCGGCGATGATAAATTTACGATTGGGCGTAGCAAAATAGCGATAGGCAACATCGATCGTAATACCCTGCTCACGCTCGGCTCTCAGCCCATCGGTTAGGTGAGCGAGATTGACATACTCTTCACCACGCTTCTCTGAGGAGGCTTTAATAGCGTCGTACTGATCGTCAAAAATCGACTTACTGTCAAAAAGCAGTCGCCCGATGAGAGTGCTTTTCCCATCGTCTACGCTNNNNTGCTGCCTCAGAGCGTTTGTCGTCGGCACGCGTGCCACGCTCCGTAACTCGTGATGCCGCGACCTCATGAATAATCTCCTCCATAGTGCTGGCAGGAGAGAGAACGGCTCCCGTGCAGGTGATGTCGCCAATCGTTCGGAATCTAACCTGCATCTCTTGGGTCGTCTCAGTGGGTCTCATGGGGATATAGTCAGACTTTGCCAAAAGAACGCCGTCCCTGTTCAGTATCTCTCGCTGATGCGTAAAGTAGAGTGAAGGAAGTTCGACCCCTTCTTGATAGAGGTACTGCCAAACGTCCATCTCTGTCCAGTTGCTAATAGGAAAGACTCGGAAGTGCTCCCCAATCTGTTTCTTGCCATTGAAGAGATTCCAGAGTTCAGGGCGTTGATTCTTAGGATCCCACTGCCCAAAGTCATCACGATGAGAGAAGAATCGCTCTTTCGCACGCGCTTTCTCCTCATCCCGTCTTCCGCCGCCAATAGCAGCATCTAATTTCAGCTCCTCAATAGCGTCCAGAAGGGTCACCGTTTGCAAAACGTTACGGCTAGCATTAAAGCCTTTTTCCTCTACTACTCGCCCCCTATCGATAGAATCCTGCACATAGCGGACAAGTAGGCTCGCTCCAATATGCTCTACCCACCAGTCTCGATAGGCGATAGTCTCAGGGAAGTTATGCCCCGTATCAATATGAAGGAGAGGAAAGGGAATTTTGGCAGGTGCAAACGCTTTGCGTGCCAGATAGCTGAGGATAATGGAATCCTTGCCGCCAGAAAAGAGAAGTGCAGGTCTCTCGAACTGTGCGGCGACTTCACGGAGAACAAAGATAGATTCCGACTCTAGCTCTCTCAAATGGGTTAATGTGGGCAATTTTGTACGTATCACGGTTGCTTGGCTCGAATGTTGAGTATTTTAATCAGTTAAGTATACCCTATAACGAAGCAGATACGATTCTAACTCTTGCCCTTAGGCAGTAGGCAGAAATTAACACTCCCCTACCCTTGCACAGAGTCAAACCGTCACCGCCGCGTATCTAGTAAACCTCTCCCAGCCCTGTTCCCAGCGCGTCCCCAGCGGGACCTCTACCCATCTGACGGGTAAAGGGAAACGCTAGAATTCGCATGGAGAAGTAAAACTGTTGAGGATTTTGAAAGCCGGATGGAGTGTTTGTGTAGGTAAGGCTCGCCTCAAGGCAGTCCCATGTATGAGTCAGTTGAAAACTCTGGCTATCAAAACGCCCGCTCAACCCATTATAGCGCACTATTCCCGCCATGCGCCATGCCTTGTTAATAGGAATGTCGAACTGGCTATTGACCTGACTAAACCTGCCCGAAGCAGGGTCATAGCGTGCAACGAGGTCAAGTCCGAAGTCCTTTGCCCCACGCAGCCGAAGGCTGTTCGTAACAGAAAACCACTTCCCTGAGTTGGGGTCGTAGGTTCCCAAAAGGTCAAAGCGCGTATGTGCATTAGGTCGCCACATCATACGCGAAGAGAACGACTGCCATGCGCGTGTATGTGAAGTGCCTAAAAGATCGTAGCCGCCTCGTAACGTAAACTGAAACTTTTTGTCGTCCAGATAGCCACCCTCTACCGACATAAAGTGGATATGACTTAAACTATCAAAAAGAAAAGGCGAGCCACCCGCAGGCTCTTGATACTGGTAGAATCGCTGCTCAAATCCCCCGCCTGCCGTGATTTCGGTACGCCCTTTGAGTATAGCCACCTCTTGCAGGCGTGCCCCAATAAGAAAACGATCTGTCTGCACACTACTGCCTGGCTCCGAAAACTGTCCATACCCCAAGTCCATGTGTAGCGGCAGTTTACGTAGCCATCCACCGCGGTAGTTGTTTGTATCCGTGCTGAAGGTCAGTTCAGGAAGCCGCTCAAGGGTTCCAAAGCCACCCCCACCTGTCTGTACACCAATGGGGGAGCTTTTGTTGCCCTGCAGCCCGAAAGAGTAGTCGGGTGCAAAGTGCTGGAACTGAATTTGTGAATTGAGGCGTTTGGTATGGTTTTGAGTGGTGGTTGCGCCAAAACGGTTCGAGGAGATGTTGTCTGCATAGTCCAGATTATAGTTAAAACTGTTGCGCGTTGAGCCTTCAGAAGCGAACTGGAAAGCCTGCCGAATGCTTCCTGTCAGCTGGTTGGTGCTGTAGCCCGTCGAAGAGGAGTTCGTGACGTAGTTGAGGGCGAGGTCTGCATTTACTCCGTGTGCGCTGTCGTTATGGTTAAAGTTGAAGCGCGTGTTACTACCGCTCTGGTCTGAAAAGGTGAGGTAGCTGTTCTTCTGTAGTTCGGTACTTAGCCCAATATGATTGTTGCTTCCTATGCCCTGCTGATGCCGAAAACTTGTGCTGAAGTTGCGTGCGAACCCATCTTGAAAGTAGCCCTGCATAGCGAACAGTCCACCGCTACTGGGTCCCATCCCCGTACCTAGACGCGGTAGATTGCCCGTAGAGCCGTAGCCATAGCCATTGACGTAGGTACTCCCCCCTCCGCCCCCTGTAAAGTTGAAGCCTCCCCCCCCTCCGCCTCCCGACGAACTTGTGTCGTAGAACTTCCCTTGTTTACCCGCTAGATACTCCTGCTCTATACGGTAGCCTAGCCCTCTCAGTTCGGTAACATCAAGCCGTACAAACGCCGCAGCACTTTTCCCTTCCGAAAAGGCGTAAGGAAAGCGTACAAAGTAGCCTTCATTAAGGTTTCGCCCTGCTTCCGGCAGATAGTTGGTTCGTATATGTCGGCTCTCGTAGTTCAAAGGAATCACGATAAGCGGAATGACGAACAGTTTATGCCCGAAGAAGTAGACGGCAACCTTCTTCATGATGAGTTTTTCGTTGGGAATAAACTCCGTGGAGGAGGCACGCAACTCGAAATGTGGGGAAGGCTCTTCACAGGTAGTACTCTCGGTGTTATCGGCGAGCGTGTAGCCGTTACGCTGTCCACGGATGCTGCCTCCGTGAAGGTAGACGGGCGTAGTGACTTTGCCTTTAAGAAGCGAAGGGTCGACGGTGGCGCGTGGGTTTTCCAGCCGATATGCCCCAAGTCGAGGGTAGAACTGAATGGTGTCGGCGAAGGAGGTTATGCCCTTCGTAACGATTTTCGCGCTCCCCGTGAAGGTAATCTCTCGGTTCAGATTACCAAATACCCTATCAGCCGTGATAGTTACGCCTGTATAGGTAACTTTCACATTTCCGCTCCCACGAATATCGCCGCCCGCAGACAAAAAGTTGTCTCTGTCTGCCTCAAAAGTGATATGGGACTGTCCTGGGGAGGGTGGGGTCTCCTTCACCGCCCCTGGTGCAGGAGGCTCTTTCCCTGCTGTCGTACTCAGCAGGTTGCTCTCTTGTAGGGTTTGGGGCATTTTTGGTGTTGGAGAAGGAGGTTGCTGGGCTTGCGCGAGGCAGTGGGCACTCCCCGTACCCAAGCCCAGCGCACACGCAAAGGGTAGGTAACTGCTCTTCCTCTTTTTGATATTTCTTTGAAACGGCTTTGGCATGAGTTATAGCGTACAGGTTGTAGTTAGTGGACTGAATGGTAGGGGGAAAGCACACATCTCAGTATACTCGAAACGCGCCTTGTAATAACAGCAGTGGCATGAAAAGAAAGAGTTCAGGGTTGTGGGAGTCTTCACATAACCTCACCCAACCTCTCCTTCGCAAAGGAGAGGAGACTTCGTGTTTTGAGATTGGAAAGTTTGGCTCATTGCTTTAGGGTAGCTTGTAGGGTGCGGTTTTTTGTGCCTTCTACGGTTAATTCCCAAAAGAGTGAACTCTTCCTTGAAAACACCTGCACAGTTTTCAAGGAAGATAGGATAAGATAACTTCCACTGAACCTCTGCCCCAATACCGCCGCCTCTATGCCTCTCCTCAATATCGCATTAAGAGACCACGGAGAGATCGGAAGGAGTCCATAGCGAAAGAATGTCCTCACCACGCGCATCACGCTCTCGAAGGTCTTCCAGAAACTGTACAAAACCATAAGCCGGCTCCCAATCAAGTAGCCTTTTCGCCTCTGAAAGGTCGTGTTGCTCCACGCTGTTTGGAAACGTAATACCGTACTTCTCAATCAGAGCCGTTGCGCCGACAACCTTCGATTCACACCACTCCATCCCCTGATTTTGAAAGTCGCCTCTTACCTCTTCGACGGTAGCGGACGCGACATCTCTGCGGTCTACCCCATTGCGTAGAAGTTTCGGACCGAACTCAATGTAGCGTTTTGGCACAAAGTCGTGGTACCGCAAAAGGGCGACAGACGCACCTGTTATCTCATGATACATACGGCAAAGGTCTTCCCCAAGCACTTTGGTAGCACCATACACGGAGCCGAGTCCGTAAGCCATCGAAGAGGCATAGATGAAAGACTTGATTCCCTCCTCTCTACAGGCTTGCAGTAGGGCGAAAGTTCCGTCGATGTTTACAGCAAAAATGGTCGAATCGCTGACAGGGGGATTATGGGCACAGTGCCACGCTGCAAGGTGAATCACCGCGTCTACGCCACGCACGGCATGACGCACATCATCGGGTGTACGTGTGTCACAGCGGATGAATTCGCCCAAGCCTCTCTCTTCCTTCGCCGGCGGCATAACATCCGCCATACGTATCTCAACGCCTGTTCCTGCCAACGTCCGGCATACCGCCTGCCCTGCATTGCCTACCGCGCCTGTAATAAGTACTCTCACAGTTCCTCCTGTAGTATAATACAAAATCTAATGCACCTGACCCTCTAGTATACAAGCCCCCTAATGAAGTAAGCTCTTAACTACTCAGGCTAGGCAATGCGACCTAACCCCCTTCCCTATCCATACTGCAATGCCTCCGCACTGACCCAGCCACCCCATCCAAACCCTTACCCCTTCACAAGGGGCTAATCTTGTCCCATATCTTGAGTAGTAGTTTGCATACACGCCTTCCTCTGGGTTCTGTTTTGGGGAGGAAGTTCTTGTGT
>JAPLCR010000549.1 GCA_026392135.1 Armatimonadota bacterium | reverse complement strand
TACTTTATGATGGGCGATAACCGTAATATGAGTAGCGACAGCCGCTACTGGGGCACCGTAACTCGTGAGCGTATTATCGCAAAAGCGAGCATGATATTCATGCCTTTTAACCGCATGGGATTGTTACACTAATAGACACGCTGCCCTTACAGGCAGTTGAGGGTAGAAAATGAACTTTTTCGCACAACAAGCAGCAAGCTCAGTTGCAGAGACTCCCCCTACAGAGTTCCTCGCAAACCTGAGCGTCGGCATGATTGGCTTCATAGCGTTGGTGCTTTCCTTAGTGCGTTTTGCTCTTTTAAACCCGCTCTCCAAGCGCCCTACGACTAACTTCGCACGCAGTATTGCCGAGTTTTGTGAATCTATTCTTGTCGCTCTTGTGCTGGTATTTCTGCTCCTTCGCCCCTTCTTTTTACAGGCATTCTTTATTCCGTCACAGTCCATGGAGAGCACTCTTTTGGGGCATAGCGCAGGGGTAGACGGATACACTGATACCGTTAACGACCACATCTTCGTAAACAAACTCATCTTTCGCTACAGTAACCCACAGCACAAGGATATTATTGTTTTTCGCGCCCCAAAAGATGCGGATGGAGAATCGAAACGACAAGGTCTCCCACAGGTAGAAAACGTTTTGATTAAGCGCGTAATTGGTATTCCCGGTGATACCATTCAGGTACGAGAGGTGGAGGTAAAAGAGGGCGGCGAAAAGAAAACGATTAAGGTGGTCTTCCGAAATGGCGAACGCCTAACAGAGCCTTACACGAAAGAGCCGATGGACGGGTCAGGGCAACCCCCTTTTGCAGGCAACACGCCGCTCACATTAGCTCCTGACCAGTATTTTGTTATGGGAGACAACCGCAATAATAGCAACGATAGTCGCTTTTGGGGTGTAGTCACCCGCGACAGAGTCATTGGAAAAGCCTCACTCATCTTCATGCCGTTCAACCGCATGGGTATTATTCGATAGACCTTATGAACTGGTGGCAAGAGGAACAGAAGCTTTGGAGCGAGGGTTACACCTGTATCGCAGGAATAGATGAGGCAGGCAGAGGTGCTTTAGCAGGTCCTGTCGTTGCTGCGTGCGTGGTGTTACCCTGTAATACCGCCCCTGACGGTATCAACGATTCCAAACAACTCTCTCCGCATCAGCGTGAAACACTCTACGGCACGATACTGAAAACTGCGCGGGGAGTTGGCATTGGTATTGTGGATGTCGAGACCATTGAAGCCGTTAACATCCTCCGCGCCACACACATCGCCATGCGCCTTGCTCTTAAAAATCTCCCGGCAGGGCTGTTCCCCGACATCGCACTTATTGATGGACTTCCCGTCAAAGACTTTCCTATTATGCAGTTGGCTCTGGTGAAAGGTGACCAACGTAGCATCTCCATTGCCGCAGCCTCTATTATTGCAAAAGTCACCCGAGACCGCCTTATGACCGACATAGACAGTACCTATCCCGACTACGGCTTCGCACTCCATAAAGGCTACGGCGTTCCTCAACACCTCCTAGCACTGAAAGAGCGGGGTGTTCTGCCCATTCATCGACGGACTTTTCGCCCTATAGTGGAGGCAGGAGGAGGTGTCATGCACCTGGAAGAGGAGAGGAGTTCCCATGTCGCTCCGAAAACTAGGGCAGGTCGGCGAATCAATCGCCCAAAACTACCTTAAACAGCATAACTATACAGTCATTACAACAAATTATCGCTCCCGTTTTGGCGAAATCGATATTATCGCGAAGGAGGAGGACTGCTACGTGTTTGTGGAGGTAAAAACACGCTCTAGCAAGCGGTTCGGAAGCCCACTCGAAGCGGTGACTTTCCGCAAACGGCAACGCCTCTGGCTGACAGCCCAAGACTGGGTTGGAAAGCACAACCTAGGCGTGGAGGAGCCGGCTTTTCGCTTCGATGTGCTGAGTATCATCATAGGAAACGATGGCTTGGCAGCGATTACACACGATAAAGGCGTTTTTGGAGAGGTGGAGTAACCTGTTTACCACCCTAAGGTTCGTCACATTCCGTTTTGTGAGATTGGCTGGAGCAGTTCCTCGTAATTCTTCAAATACAGGTAGATACCCCTCTACACCGCCGCCGCTTAGGCACGAAATTTGGTATACTATGCTTGAGATTTGATAGGAGAGGCAAAACAGCATGGCAGACGAGAAACCACAACTTACGAACGACGAAAAGCGTATGGCACTAACCGAACATCTAGGCGAACTACGCACCCGCCTCATGCGCTCCATTACCTATATCATTGTAGGAGCCATCCTTGCCTATCAGATTTTCCCTTACATCTACGGCTTTCTCTATAAACCTCTCAACGTTGGAATAGAACGCTGGAACAAAGAGCATGGCAAAATTGTGAATGCCGGAATTGCGGTCATAAAACACGCTGACCACGACCCTGTTGCCAAAATCGAGTACGACCAGTTAGTAGATGCCCACAACAAACTCATAGAGAATCCCCCTTCAAGACACAGTTCGGGCATTACCTTCCGAGATTTCTTCGCGCCTTTTATGACTCACTTTTCTATGAGTCTCATTTTTGGGCTTATTCTCGCAATCCCTTGGGTAGCATGGGAGATGTTCCAGTTCGTAGTTCCCGCATTAACCAAAGAAGAGCGCAAACCATTCCGCCTCTTAATACCGACCTCTGCCGTCCTTCTTACCATGGGCGTAACGCTCGGCTACAACACAATGTTCTACGCGATGCACTGGTTCCTCTCCTATATGGACGAGTACCCTCAACCCGCTATTCTCCAGCAAGACCCTAATACCTACGTCCTCTTTTTCATGAAGTTAATTGCAGTCTTCGGTATCGTGTTCCAACTTCCCATTGTGCTGATGTCGCTCTCGTTTTTGGGGCTAGTAACCTCAAAGGGAATTATCAAAGGCTGGAGGTGGGGCATCATACTCTCTGCCGTAGGCGCGGTCTGTGTTCCCTCCAACGACTACATCACAATGACACTTATCTCCTCCTCCATTCTATTCCTCTACTTCATTAGCTTCTTCTTTGTCCGTTACGTAGAGCATATCAAAAAGCGTCCTAAAAAGCCGGCTGAGCAGAAGTAGATGGACTTTGACGGCTATTTGGAAGACCTCAAAAAAGCCTCCTTCTACCGGGGACAGATTATTCACGTCCAGACAATCCCTCCACAGCCCGCGCAGTACGGCACCCTAGAAAGCCCCCTCCACCCCACTCTACAGGACTGTCTCGACAAACTAGAGATTCGTGACCTCTATAGCCATCAGGCAACCGCAATAAACGAGGCAAGGAGTGGAAACCATGTTACAGTTGTAACGGCAACCGCAAGTGGGAAGACCCTCTGCTACAACCTCCCAGTCCTCGATAATCTACTCAACGAGTCTGGTGGGAGGGCATTCTATCTCTTTCCTACCAAAGCACTCGCTCAAGACCAACTTGGCAAACTCGACGATTTTGGACTGTTTCCTACAATACGCCATGCAACTTATGATGGGGATACCTCCGCCTCAGACCGCCGCTATGTCAAACGAGGAGCGCATATCGTTCTCACAAACCCAGATATGCTACACGTCGGGATACTCCCCTACCACACAACATGGAGCGCATTTCTTGCCAATCTCAAATACGTCGTCGTCGATGAACTCCACACTTACAGAGGAGTTTTCGGGGCACACGTTGCTAGCGTTTTCCATAGGCTACGCCGCCTGTGCGCGGTCTATGGTGCGAACCCGCAGTTCCTCTGCTGCTCGGCAACAGTTGCGAACCCTGTAGAGCTAACCGAACGCCTAACGGGCATCACCGCACCCATGGTTGTAGACAATAATGGCGCACCAACAGGAAAGCGCTATTTTGTATTCTGGAATCCGCCGCTCTTAGATGCCGAGCAATCTCGACGACGTAGTGCCCACACCGAAGCGACAAACCTCTTCACCAATCTAGTAGCGCGAGGCGTACGCAATATCACCTTTGCGAA
Organism: Armatimonadota bacterium; assembly: GCA_026392135.1. Classification (GTDB taxonomy): domain Bacteria; phylum Armatimonadota; class Chthonomonadetes; order Chthonomonadales; family Chthonomonadaceae; genus CAIJLM01. The sequence continues at coordinate 4,836 of JAPLCR010000549.1, read as the reverse complement.
AGCGCGAAAGAGTGCGGAGTTGATTCTGCGGTATGCCCGCAATGAGTTCCAAACCAGTGCGCCCCACCTCTTACCCCGTATTACCTCTTATCGCAGCGGATACACCAAAGAGGAGCGCAGAGCCATTGAGCAGGGGCTTTTTGAGGGAAAGATTATTGGCGTAACAGCAACAAACGCTCTTGAGCTAGGCATCGATGTGGGAGGTTTGGACGCGACGGTTATCACAGGCTATCCGGGGAGTATCGCAAGCACATGGCAACAGGCAGGGCGGGCGGGCAGACGCGGCGCGCAGGCACTCTCTATCCTAATTGGCATGGACAATCCCCTCGATCAGTTCCTCATGCGGCATCCCGAATACTTTTTTGGGAAGGCACACGAAAAAGGGGTAGTAGACCCCAATAATCGCCGTATTTTGGAACAGCATCTTCTCTGCGCCGCCTATGAGCGCCCTCTCTCCAAAGGAGACATGATACGTTTTGGTAAAAATGCGGAGGCGGCGACTCATAACCTTCTGGAACAGGACAAAATCTTCTATCGGCAAGAGCGATACCACTTTCGAGGAGGTGGCTACCCTGCCCGAACAGTCAATATCCGCTCTACAGGAGACAGCGTCTACCGCATCCTCAACAGGGCACTGGGCGACAAGTTTCTAGGAACAGTAGAGGGAAGCATCGCCTTCAAAACCCTGCACGAAGGAGCTATCTATCTTCACCTTGGAGAGACCTACGAGGTGGAAGAGCTGAACATTACGGGAAAGACAGCCTATGTCTTTCCTACGGAAGGGCAGCACTACACAGAGCCACGTGAGAACGCCCACATTCTTATTTTGAATACACTTCAGAGTAGGGGTATGGGAGAGACGCAAGCACACTTTGGAGAGGTAGTAGTCACAAATCAGGTAGTTGGGTATCGCAAAAAGAGGCTTTTTAGCGATGAGGTGCTGGAGGTAACAGACCTTGACCTACCCGAACAGACCTTCGAGACAGAGGCATTCTGGTTCACCATACCAGACAAACTAATGCTCGAATTTGTGTTCAAAGGAGGAGATCTTGGAGGGAGTATTCACGCTATCGAACACGCCATCATCGGTATGATGCCCCTAATGGCGACCTGTGACCGTTGGGACTTGGGAGGCGTTTCCCACACCAATCATCCGGATACAGCATCTCCAACGATATTTGTGTATGATGCCTATTCCGGTGGTGTGGGTATTGCCGAAGCGACCTATCCCACCTTACAGTTGCTACTCAGAGCAACGCAACAGATGATAGCAGAGTGCCCGTGTGCGGAGGGCTGCCCCTCCTGTGTACAGTCTCCTAAATGTGGAAACAATAATCAGCCGCTAGACAAGCACGGAGCGAACGAGCTACTGGATATCCTGCTGAGAGACACTGCTTGATTCGCCCCCAATATAGTAGCCCCTCGTACCTGAAGGTACGAGGGGCTACTATATTGTAAAACTCTCTTCTAGTACTGAACGGTAACAGGCTGCCCCGTCAAAAGGCTCTCATTTGCGGCGAGCGCAAGAAGTGTTGAGCGAGCACCATCTGCGTGGGTAGCACGAATAGCAGAACGGTCACCTGTCTTGACGGCATTGATAAAGACGCGGTCTTCCGTTGGGAAGATGTCATCAATATCACCCTTGATATCTTCACTGCCCTCTTGACCAGCAGTGAAAATTTTGACATGGTGCGCCCAGTCGGTGAAGCGGGCGGTGTGTGCGGATGCCCATACATTGAGGAATACGCCGCCGTTGGCTTGCGCTGAGCAACAGGACATGAGGTTCGCAACGCCGCCATGAGCAAACTTCATGGAGAGAACCATTGCGTCATCAAGATCATAGTTGGGGATAAGGTTGGGAAGTTTCTGGTTGAAATTACGTGCCGCATAAGCAAATACCTCCACCACTTCACCGCCAAGATAGCGGGTAAGGTCTACAGTGTGGATAACCTGCTCTACCATCTGTCCACCCGATTTACCTTTGACGGGCCACCACTGACCAATAGGCTGCGTGGAGAAGTAGTCGCCCTCTTTGACGAGGGGTGGTCCCCCAATCCAAGCACCATCCATAAGAATAGCGGGATCGTCTGCAAGAAGGTCTTTCACACGGTTGATCGATTTTCGGTAGCGGTTCATAAAGCCCGACATGGCGATAACGCCAGAAGCCTCCACCTCTTTCACAAGTTTACGAAGATCGTCGGGGTCAATACCCAACGGCTTTTCCACAAGGAAAGGGATTTTGCGCTGAATACAGGATCGTTCAGGCGCACCGTGTGCGTAGGTAGGAATGAGAATGTACGTAGCATCGGGCTTGACGGTATCAAGCATCTCTTCAGCGTTATCGAAGGCTTGACCACCATGCTTTTCAACTTTGGCTTGCGCCCTCTCGACGACAACGTCACAGAAGCCAACCAACTCAACATCCTCGGAGGATGAGAGGTGGGGTAGGTGGGCACCGGAGATGCCTCCGCACCCAATGAGACCAACACGAACTTTATCCGACATTAGAGAAAAACCTCCCTCTCTAGAACCCTATATGGGTAGAATGTGCGCCAAGAGAATTCAGGCGTACTAAACTTTATTTCGCGATTTGAGTGCGTCTCTCCTGCAATACCACACAAAATAGTTGAACAAAAAACCCTCCCCCGTACTTCTACGAGGGAGGGCTAAGCCTGAATTCAAAAGGATACAGGATGTTTTAACGCACAGTTAGAGTGCCCTTGATGTTTGATACCGCAAGGTAACTGCTGTCTCCATCAAAGGATACCGTCATGTTGTACTTACCTGTCGGCAGATCGGGTATCGAGGAAGGAAGTAGCGCAACACCGGAAGCGTCGGTAATAGCAGTACCGACAACTCCACCGTTCACGATGAAGGTGACGGTTTTGTTTGCCAGTCCCATTTTGTCTGTGGTTCGAGTAAGTGTCGCCTTGAGGGTTATCAAGCCCCCTACTTTACCTACCTGATTGAGCTGTGCAAGTGCCGTTGCGGCTTGCCCCACGGTCAGAGTAGAGGCACCGGAAATGGCGGTGTAGTTCTCCGTCCCTGCGAAATCCGCAGTGATGGGGTGTACCCCTAGTGCAAATGGTACTTCAACGAGATACGGTAGTTTGGCTAAACCGTTCACGTCTGTATTTACCGTACCCACTGCAACACCGTCTAGGCTAAACGTAACGGGCATATTAGCGAGGCGCTTATTGTCCGTTTTACGTGTTAGTGTAGCCTGTAGGAGTGCCGTTTTTCCGTAGGTAGCCACAACCTTGTTGACACCAATGGTTGAAGCGGACTGATTAACGGTTAGGTTAATCGTGAGTGTAGAGGGGTTATGGTTCGCCTCACCATCATAGTTCGTGGTAAGAGTATGAACGCCAAGAGTAAGAGGCTCTTCTAGCTTATAAGGAAGAGCGGCTCTGCCAGTTCCATCCGTCGTTGCATCCCCAATAGAAACGCCATCAATCAAGAAGTGAATGGTTCTGTTCGATAGAAGAGCACCGTCCGATTTTCGCTTCAGGATGGTAGCAAAGGTGAGCGTCTGCCCCAGTTTTCCCACACTTGCTCCGTTTGCTCTTTGCGGGGTGTCGGCAGGGATGATTACCAGTTTGCCGTGTCGTACCGTCGGATTGAAGAGGCGGTCACCTACACAGGAGATATCATATAGATAGGTTCCTACTGTGAAGTCGAGGGTATTGGCAAGCGGTACAAAGATCTTAGCACTTGCATTCGTCAGAGAGGTTCCCAAATCTGTACTGCCTAGTTTGAAGTTCAAGGGCTGTTGAAGCACTGAGAACCCTGTTAGGACTGTCTTGAGTGCGCCGCCGAGGATGAGGGGAGAGGCATACTGGAATTTGGAGCTGGAAAGAACCACTTTGATATCGATGGTAACGGCTTGAACTGCGGCACTGTGATACCATCCTGCCGTAAGGTAGGTTGGTCCTGCCAACAAGACTTGCACAGGAGTGCTTCGGTTCGTTCCTGTTCCGTCGCCAAGCTGACCAAACTCATTGTTACCCCAACTCCAGAGAGTTCCGTCTTTCTTGACAATGAGGTTGTGTCCGTTCCCTGCCGACACTTGCACAATGTCGGTGAGACCCACTAACTGTATAGCGGTGTTCCTATTGGTTCCATTAGGACTACCATTACCAATTTGCCCCCAGAGGTTGTACCCTGTTGTCCAAACGCTTCCATCGAAGCCAAGGGCAATAGAGTGGTAGCTACCTGCTGAAACCTGTTGAACATTCGCCAACCCTGTCATCTGTACAGGAAGTTTGCGGTCTACATTGGTTCCATCACCTAATTGACCATACTTGTTCCAACCCCAAGACCATGCGGTTCCATCAAATCCTACTGCCATTGAGTGGTAGTAGCCTGCGGCAACCTGAATGACGTTGGTGAGGTTTTTGACTTTGACAGGGGTCGTACGGTTTGAGGTCGTTCCATCACCGAGTTCGCCAACGATATTATAGCCCCAAGAGCGAACCGTTCCGTCAGATATAAGCGCAAGTGACTGTGCGCCGCCTGCGGCGATTTGAACGACATTGGAAAGACCTGTTACCGCAACAGGGGTTTTCCGTGTAGTCGTGCTTCCATCACCAAGCTGACCGTTGCCGTTGTTACCAAATGACCACACTTTACCGTCATTAGTAAGTACGAGAGAAAAGTCTTGCCCTGCGGCGACTTGAACTGCGTTCACAACACCTGCAACCTGCGTGGCAGTCGCTTTAGAGACAAGTGTACCATCTCCCAACTGTCCAGTGCGGTTGTCACCCCATGCCCACACATTCCCCGCAGAATCTAGCGCTAGCGTGTGGTTGGCTCCCGCAGAAATACGAGTCAGTG
>JAPLCR010000346.1 GCA_026392135.1 Armatimonadota bacterium | reverse complement strand
AGGAGCCGAGGCATTCTGTAGAATACGCTCCTACATCTCAACCCTACGCAAGCAGGGGCACTCTATCCTGCCTGCACTACAAATACTACTCACGGGGCAACCTATTTTACCCACTACATAGCCTGAGTAGTTACACTTTTTGTTACGAAACCCCGATTTTTTGGCGAAGGTATTGAGGAGTACAGAGATATTTCGAGGAGGGGCGACAGATGACGAAACAAATGAATAACCGAGGAGCAATCAGTGCCGCTCTCTGCGCCTTGCTTGCCCTGTCTCCTATCTCTCCCGCGCAAACCCAAGCCTCAAAAGAAAACCACAACTTTTTTGAGCAGAAGATACGCCCTCTCTTTATTAAGCACTGCCTCTCTTGTCACTCCGACAAGGCGAAATCACCGCAAGGCGGGCTACTACTGGATAGCAGGGAGGGGTGGCAAAAAGGGGGAGCAAATGGAGCCGTTATCCTGCCTAACAACCCCGCGAATAGCCGACTTGTCAACGCGGTGCGGCGCACAAAAGGTGTTTCCGCTATGCCTCCTAGTGAGGCACTATCAGCAAGCGAAGTCAAAGACATTGAAGAGTGGATTCGGCACGGGGCATTCGATCCTCGCGATGGCAAACCCTCTCTGCCAAAATCACGTAGCTTCTCCGAACGCCTCAAGCACTGGGCTTTCCAACCCCTCAAGAGCATCACCGCTCCACAGGTCAAAACGGCAAGCTGGTGCCGTAACCCAATAGATAATTTTGTTCTTGCGACGTTAGAGGCGAAGGGACTCAAACCCTCTCCTACTGCCGACAGGCGCACGCTTCTACGCCGCCTTTCATTCGACCTAATAGGTTTGCCGCCCACTCCTACCGAGATGCAAGCATTCCTCAAAGACCCCGCCCCGAACGCCTATGAGAAGGCAGTCGACAGGCTTTTGGCTTCACCACAGCATGGGGAGCGGTGGGCGAGACACTGGCTAGACGTGGTGCACTACGGCGATACGCACGGCTACGATAAGGACAAGAGGCGCGACAACGCATGGCACTATCGAGACTACGTCATAGCCGCCTTCAATCAAGATAAACCCTATACGCGCTTCCTAAAAGAGCAGATCGCAGGGGATATACTGTATCCGCAAGACTCGCAAGCCACTATCGCGACGGGCTTTATCGCGGCAGGACCGTGGGACTTTGTGGGTAATTTGGAGTTGGCAGAGAACACCATAGAGAAGGCGAAGACGCGTAATCTCGATAGGGACGATATGGTCTCTAATGCCCTTGCGACGTTTAACAGCGTCACCATTCACTGCGCCCGTTGCCACGACCACAAATTCGACCCTATTCCGCAAAAAGACTACTATCGCCTACAAGCGGTGTTTGCGGGAGTAGATAGAGGAGACCGCGCCTTTGAGGAGGGCGGCGACCTCGCGGCTAATACCATTAGCCCCACCAATGGCTACCACAGTGCAATTTCACCTACCCCTGAAGCACAGAAGTGGGTGCAGATAGACTTAGGGAGCGAACTGCCTCTAGACGGTTTACGCCTCCTGCCAGCACGCCCTATTGACTTCAAAGACACGCCCGGCTTTGGGTTTCCAGCACGGTTCAAAGTGCAAGCCTCCAACGACCCTGCTTTCCAGAACGCTATCACACTAGACGACCATACCCATGCCGACTTCCCAAACCCCGGCAACACCCCCTACACGTTGAGCCTCTCGCAAATCAAGGCACGCTATCTGCGTATCACCGCGACGAAACTGTGGCTCCGCACGAACGACTATGTGTTCGCTCTTGCAGAAGCGCAGATATTCGCAAACAAAAAAAATGTCGCGCTACGCACCAAAGTGACCGCCCTTGATTCGATTGAACAGGGGCGGTGGAGTACGGGCTTTCTCACCGATGGAAACGATAGCCAACACGCCTTCATGCGTCAGACATACGCCGTAATCTCACATTCGCCGCGCCCTGTTCATATCCTTGTGCGAGGGGAGGTAGAGAAGCCGATGGAAGAGGTACAGGCGGGCGGATTGACCTGCCTTTCTAACCTCAAATCGGACTTTACACTGCCCGCACACGCCCCAGAAGGTCAGCGGAGAGCTGCCCTTGCGAACTGGTTGGCTAGCCCTCAAAACCCACTAACGTGGCGCTCTATCGTCAACCGCGTGTGGCAGTACCATTTTGGTAGGGGAATTGTGGAGACTCCGAACGATTTCGGCTGGAACGGGGCGCGTCCCACACACCCCGAACTTCTGGAGTGGTTGGCGCGTTCGTTTAGAGACGGAAAGCAGTCTCTGAAAGCCCTTCACAAAACGATAGTGATGAGCGCAACCTATCAACAGTCCTCTCAAGGGAACTCAGTCTACTCGAAAGTGGATTCAGACAACCGTTACCTGTGGCATAGCCATCGGCGGCGACTAGATGCAGAGGAGCTTCGAGACACGGTTCTGTTGGTGAGCGGCGTGCTGAACTTGACAATGGGAGGGGCAGGGTACGACCTGTTCCGCTTCAAAGACGACCACTCTCCTATCTACGACCATACGGCGATTGAGCGAATCAATGACCCCAAAACGTTCCGCCGAACAGTCTACCGCTTCACAGTACGAAGCGTGCCAAACCCCTTTTTGGAGAGCCTTGACAGTGCCGACCCCAATGCGAGCGTACCCGTGCGAAACACGACACTAACCGCCTTGCAGTCGCTAGCACTCCTGAACAACCCGTTCACTATAAAGCAGTCGGAACTGTGGGCGACTCGCCTACAATCCGAAACGCACTCCGCGAACGAGCAGGTACAACGTGCCTACCTCATGGCGTTTTCGCGCCCCCCTATGCCCGATGAAATACGCCTTGCATCGGGCTATCTGGCGCGTTATGGGCTGACGAACCTCTGCCGCCTCCTGCTGAACTCAAATGAGTTTGTCTTTATAGATTAGAAGACCGGCACAGAATAGAGCAGGAAACCTGCTATAATAGGGCGTTATTATTCTATTTAGGAGTCGTTTTTTGGAAGTCAACGCCTTAACCGAACAGAGCGATATTACCGATGAGCGCAGTGAACGTCATAAGCGTCTTGCTCAACGCAAAGAGTATGTTCTCTCTGTACTTATGCCCGTCTATAACGAAAAGGCGACGATACTAGAGATTGTCCGCCGTGTACGCGAGGTGGAGATTCCAAAGGAGATTGTCCTTGTGGACGATGGCTCTACAGATGGAACCCGCGATATTTTACGGAATGAACTTGAGGGCAAGTACCCGGATGTAAAAGTCGTTTTTCACCCCGAAAACAGAGGTAAGGGGGCGGCTATACGTACCGCTATCGAAAATGCAACGGGGGACTATCTTATTGTACAAGACGCGGATTTGGAGTACGATCCGCGCGAGTACTTTACTCTGCTGGAGCCTCTGCTAGACGGACGGGCAGATGTGGTCTACGGTAGCCGATTTCTGGGAGGGGGAGCGCATCGCGTTCACTTCTTCTGGCACCGCTTGGGGAACGGCTTCTTGACTCTTCTCTCGAATATGCTTACCAATCTGAACCTCACCGACATGGAGGTCTGTTATAAAGTCTTCAAGTCGGAGGTTATCAAGAGTATCCCGCTGCGATGCAATCGCTTCGATTTCGAGCCAGAGATAACGGCTAAGGTGGCGCGGCGGAAGTGCCGTATCTACGAGGTTCCCATTAGCTATAGCGGGCGAGACTACAACGAAGGCAAGAAAATCGGATGGCGTGACGGCGTTCAAGCCATCTGGACGATTTTGAAATACCGCTTTAAGGACTAGAGGCGCGTAAGAGTTCAGGGTTGCGGGAATCTACACATAACCTCACCCAACCTCTCCTTCGCAAAGGAGAGGAGTTTTAGTGGTTTGAGATTAGAAACCTATGCGAGCGGCTCCACGTTTGGGGCTTTGTGCATTTTTTCGCGGTTTTTACTCCCATAACCCTTCCAAGTAACTCTTGGATTTCAACGCGTATTCGTCTACTACTTTGTGGCGTTTCTCAGGCGACTGCCTCAAAAGGAGTTACTTTGTGAGTGAACTCGCTTCGCGGGTAGCAGTGCTAAACTCTTACTAGAGGCGCAAGTAGATAGCCAAAAGCCCCTCATTTCGGGTATCCTAACAAAACACAATGAAGAGAGCGGACAGGACAACCTAGCGCGATGCCGCGAAACGAACAACAAGAACCCACTGCGACCCCGCCCCCTACCAACTCTCATCTTGACGGCGACCACCTAGAACTCACAGAACCCTACGACACAGGAGGAGCAGCTCCCTCCGTAGCTAGATGGAACCTCTCTGTATTAACCCTTGATGTGGTATTCTTCTCTCTCAGCGTCGCCTTCTTCGACCCTAGCACCGTCCTGCCCCAACTGCTCGAACGGCTAGGCGCAACGGGTTTGATGATAGGGCTATTCTCCAGCTTTCGCAGTCTCGCGTTCAACCTCCCGCAGATATTTGTCGCTTATGCGACCATGAACCGCGAAAAACAGAAGCCCTTCTTAGGCAAAATCAATGCTGTCTGTAGGCTTCCGCTCCTCGCGCTTCCTTTCATAATTGCACGCTCCGAAATGTCCGAGGCGAATCGGCACATCGCCCTCGCTGCCACGATAGGACTACTCTTCTTCTGGTCACTCGGCGATGGGCTTGGCTACGTCCCTTGGATGGAGATTGTCGCGCGAAGCTTCTCCAATAGAACGCGAGGACGCTTCTTCGCAACCACGCAGTCTCTCTCCGGCACAATCAGCATCGGCATCGCCGCGCTCGGAGTCGCGCCCATTCTCTATTCGAAAACGCTCGGCTATCCTGCCAACTACGCCCTGCTCGTTCTCCTCTATGCCCTTCTTATGCAGGTATCTCTGGCGGGTGTCCTCCTCATCAAAGAGCCGCCCGTCCCCGATTCCTTCCACGAACGCGCCAAAGAGCCGCACCCAAGCCTCAAGGAGTACCTCCAGCAGCTGCCTACGCTCTTTCGCACGAATATCGTCTTTCGGAAGCTCTGTACGGTTGCCCTGCTCGTAAACTTCGGGTTAGCGAGTCAGCCCTTCTACGTCCTCTATGCGAAACGCTACTTTCACCTAGGCGACGAGTGGGGCGGAAAATTTCAGGTATACCTAGCCCTCGGTGCGGTCACGCTACTCCCGCTATGGGCGTTCATCAGCGAACGTAAGGGAGCGCATAACTCCATACGCTTCGCCGCTTTTGGATGTCTTCTCACCCCCATCGTCGCCCTAACCATCGGTAGGGTCTCTCCATGGCTGTACGGATTGGTCTTTCTGCTCATGGGTGGAACACTCGGCTGGGGCTTCTGGATTGTGCTAAACCACTATCTGCTTCTGCACATCGATGAGAAGCAGCGGCAGGTGTTTCTTGCGCTCATCAACCTTGTGCTTGCCCCCTCCTCGTTCTATTCGGCACTAGGAGGATTTTTCATCCGAAATGGAGAATTTGCCTCCATTCAAGGCTTTCCTGTTCTCTTTCTGCTCACTGCCCTCGTAGTCGGAGCGGGAGTCTACCAGACGCGCTACCTCCCCAACCCCTCCCAAAACGAGAGCGCCGCTTGACATATTTTGACAGGAAGCGGAATCATAAAAGCGCCTGCCCGTGACAACTGTTTAAGTGATACTCTGCTATTCAAGGCTTTACTATTTTGTACAAGCCCCAGAAGACAGAAGTAGCCCAACTCTCCCCTCGTGCGAAGAGAGGGATTCGGAGGAGATAGGTGGAGTGAGCACTTTTGGCAAGTCCCTTACCAAACTAACGCTGACAAGGCTCCTAGCTCTCCTCAGCTCTGTCGCCTCTACACAGGTCGAAAAACCTTGGGCGTGGGGCGACAACCAGTACGGGCAGTTAGGCGATGAAACCACAACAGCGCGGCGTGTACCGACACAAACGCTGTATCTTGCCAACCAAACCCATATCGCGACAGACGGCTTCACCTCTCTCGCTGTTCAAGCCACCTCGCTAAACACAACAACGGGCGCGAACGCGGTAACTCTGGGGTACGCTACGCCTTTCACTCTAGCCGCAACGCTGACAGACCAATATGGCGTACCTCTCGTTTTCAAACCAGTAGACTTCTCTTTAGACGGAACCAGTATCGGGGTTGCATATACTGCCGCTTCGGAAGTAGCGACTCTCGCACTCCCTACCCCCTCCGCTATGTCTGTTAGGAGCCACACTCTCCTAGCTAGTTTTTCAGGAGACAGGCTCTTCAATAACTCTTCGATAAAGGTAGCTGTCGTTATCACGAAAGCGAGTACAAAGGTCGGTGTTTCAGACCTCTCTATAGCACCCGGAGACAACGTCTCTTTAGTAGCCGCTCTTAGGCGTAATACTGACGGCGCATACCTCACAGGAACGAACCTGACCTTTAAAGTTGACGGTAATGTATTTGGAAAAGCGGATACGGATGGAACAGAGAGAGCCTCCGTCGCCTACCGCGTAGACGGCGCGTTAGAGGTAGGCACTCACGCTATCACGGTTGACTACGCGGGAGACGGCAATCATAACGCCTCCACAGGCGTGAATACGCTCACTCTCAGGCAAGCCTCTACCGAAGTGAAAGCCATAGACGCTTCGGGCACAACCGGCGGGAAAGTCGTGCTGACTGCGAAGTTAATCCGTATCACCGACTATACCCCCTTGACGAACAGCGTTCTGTACTTCCAGATAGATGGCGCTGATATAGGTAGGGCTACAACCAACGCAAATAGTATCGCGAACCTAAGTTATACGATACCCGCCGCCGCAACAAAGGGGAATCACCCCATCACCGCGCTCTTCAAGGGCGAGACCTTCTACCTGAGTAGTAATAGTAGCGCAAACCTAACTGTAAAGTAGTTAAACCCTCACTCAAAGCGAGCATGAAAACGAAATGTCTGTACACGCCGATCTGCACCGCCATCTGGGAGGCTCCATAGTTCCCCGAATTTTCTGGCACTACCTGCACCGCTCTGCAAACAGACTCGCCTCCGAATATCCCGTATTTGAAGAGTTTGAGCAGTACCTTACACGTCCACGCGCCACCCTCACCGAGTTTCTCGAACTGCACACAATGGTGGAGAGAACGCAAACTCTGGAGACACTTCCCTACTTTATCTCGAAATTAGTGCGCGGCGCGTTCGTGTTTGAAGGTATTCTTTACCTAGAACTGCGGCACACGCCCTACTACCGCACCGACAACCACCTCTCCGAGCGAGAGCGCATCCGTCAGATGCGGGAGGTTGTGCGAGTAATAGGCAAAGCGAGTTATCAGCCCGAATACCCGATTCGCGTACGGCAAATCCTATGTATGCACAGCCGGCTACCTGAACACATCAACCGAGCTATCGTAGACCTCGCCGCACAAGAGGCGGGAACCGTCTGCGGAGTAGATCTTGCAGGACCCGATACGCTCTATCAAGAACGCCTAAAAGAGCATATTCAGATGTTTCTCTACGCGAAATCGTTAGGCTTAAAAACAACCTGCCACCTCTTCGAGACGGCGAACGGGGCGTACCCTGAACTACTTCCCTATGTAGATAGAATAGGACACGGGATACACATCCCCCTCCAACGTCCCGAACTGCTTCCCGCGATAGCGGACAGAGGGCAGTGCCTTGAGGTATGTCCAACCTCCTATCTTGGCTGCACGATGTACGCCTACCCTTTGAATACGAAAACCTGCTCACGCTGGACGTGATAGATTTCACCCAACTTCAGCGTTGCCAAGCCGCCGCCTTCCGTCATGCTTTCGACTGGCCCCACGCAGAACCGCCGCAGGTCTTTCTGCAAAAATTGGCGGAACCAGACCGCTTTGGGGGCGGGTGAAATACAAAACAACAAAACCAACAAGGAGAAACAAGGTGTTCCAAATAACCCGATCTCGGAAATTCCTTCTCATCACGCTCGCCCTCGCCCTCGCGGGATGCGGCGGCAATAAACCCGAAGAAAAGTCAGACGGCGCGAAGCCTACCCCAGAAGGCGATAAAGGCGGTAGTTTCAAAGTCGGTCTCGTCACCTCCGGTCCCGTTAGCGACAACGGCTGGAACGCAGGGGCGTACAAGTCCCTCCAAACCATCAAGACCGAACTCGGCGCAGACATCCAGAATGTAGAAGCCCCCAGTGCCGGACAGCAGGAGGAGAACCTACGCGCCTACGCCAGCAAAAAGTTCAACGTCGTTATTGGGCACGGCGCAGAGTATGAGTCGCTCGCCCTCAAAATAGAGAAAGAGTTCCCCAATACGCAGTTCCTCATCTCCTCCGGCGGTAAGGCGGGAGTCAACACGACCCCCATCATATACAAGTTGGAAGACGGCGCATACCTTCTCGGAATGCTTGCGGCGGGAACCAGTAAAACGGGCAAACTCGGCGCGATAGGAGCCATGAAAATTCCCCCGTTAGAGCGAATCTTCAAAGCCTTTGAACTCGGTGCGAAGGCTATCAACCCTAGCATCACTATCCTGCCTGCCGTCTACACAGGCAGTTGGGACGATGCCGTAAAAGCCGGACAGCAGACCAAAGCCATCCTAGACCAAGGCGCAGACGTGATACTACAAGATGTAGACGCGGCGGCACTCGGCGTGTTCAACGCCGTCAAAGAGCGTAATACTGCGGCAAAACCCATCTACGCACTCGGAACCAACAGCGACCAAAATGCCGTCTCTCCTGATGTCGTTCTAGCCAGCGCCCCCATCTACTACGACAAAACGATGGTGAATCTCGTCAAAAAGGTCAAGGAAGGGAACTATAAGCCCTCCGATACCCCTATTGGTATGAAGGATGGCGCAATAGGTTTTGTGATGAACCCGCAACTCGCCTCCAAAGTACCCGCCGACCTTAAAGCCAAAATCGACGCGGCGACCAAAGACATCGCCGAAGGCAAACTGGACGTATTGAAGGGAAAATAGGCTCATGCCCTCAGCGCGTGACACCGCGCTCCCGCAAGGGACGCTCGCAGCGCAATCGAATAGCCAGACGGACGTACCCCTCCTCAAAATGGAGGGGATAACAAAACGCTTTGGCGAAAATACGGCTCTCTCCCGTGTGGATTTTGACATCCGCGCGGGGGAGATTCACGCCCTGCTCGGCGAGAACGGCGCAGGCAAATCGACCCTCATGCACGTCCTCTCAGGGCTACTCCGCTCCGATAGCGGCTCGATTATGTTGAACGGCTCTTCCGTTCGTATCGCCTCTCCGCAGGTAGCCCGCAAAAATGGAATCGCGATGGTACACCAGCACTTCGCTCTCGTACCCGCCTTTACCGTCGCCGAAAACCTCGCACTGGACACCGAGCCGTATTTCGGAAAACGTTTCTCCCTTACAGAATCGTCACGCCCCGCCCTAGAACGCGCTCACGCGCTTGGATGGAATCTAGACCCCTCTGCCCGTGTCTCCAGCCTCCCTGTCGGAACGCAACAGCGCATCGAAATCGTGAAAGCCCTCGCCACCAACGCGAAACTGCTTATCTTCGATGAGCCGACCGCCGTCCTCTCCCCCAATGAAGTCGAAGGGCTTTTCACAGTGCTTCGCAGGCTACGGGATGAAGGAAACGGGGTTATCCTCATCGCCCACAAACTCGCAGAGATAATGGCGGTGGCGGACAGAGTCACCATACTACGGCGCGGCGTGCGAGTCGCCTCCGCGCAAATCTCCGACACAAACCCCGAACAGCTCGCCGAGTGGATGATAGGCGAAAAACCAACCCCCGTATTGCCCGAAAAGACCGTCTCTGCGTCAACCCCTTCCGAATCAGGAGAAGAGTCTCCACAGGACAGGATGAGGGCTGTCTTCCAAGCCTCCCGCATATCCGTTCTCGGAGACAGAGGCGAAACCGCTATTCAAGACCTCAATCTCGAACTACACGCAGGAGAGATATACGGAGTTGCAGGGGTAGACGGCAACGGACAGGCGGAGCTAGCAGAGGCGTTGACAGGCTTGAGACCCCTCAAATCGGGGACG